>NZ_JBQKIK010000009.1:0-97073 GCF_052117805.1 Bilifractor sp. LCP21S3_F8
CGCGTTAACGCTTGACACCTTTACGAATTTACAAGGTTCTCAAACCCTAATGACCGTGGTTTCCATTGGTTCATCGCTTGACACCTTTACGAATTTACAAGGTTCTCAAACCGGAAGGAGATTGTCGCCGCACAGTCTGAGCTTGACACCTTTACGAATTTACAAGGTTCTCAAACAATGCCAGAATCGACATAATCTCTTTATCTGCTTGACACCTTTACGAATTTACAAGGTTCTCAAACGGGTGATGACATGACGGAAGAATGGAAAGGCTTGACACCTTTACGAATTTACAAGGTTCTCAAACGTTGCCACCGCAATACGGAGCGCGTTAACGCTTGACACCTTTACGAATTTACAAGGTTCTCAAACCCTAATGACCGTGGTTTCCATTGGTTCATCGCTTGACACCTTTACGAATTTACAAGGTTCTCAAACGAGGATATCTCTACTAAGATCGAACATTAGCTTGACACCTTTACGAATTTACAAGGTTCTCAAACCATCAGCAGGAACAATGTCCCTTTTCTTTGCTTGACACCTTTACGAATTTACAAGGTTCTCAAACTCAGATGGGACAGAGATCCCATTGATTATCGCTTGACACCTTTACGAATTTACAAGGTTCTCAAACTTAGATGATAGCGAGATCGCTACAATATGCGCTTGACACCTTTACGAATTTACAAGGTTCTCAAACCTCAAATGGTCTTCACCGAACCTCCTCTGCCTGGTTTGCAGCATAAATTCAAAGGTTTTTCTGAATCAAGCACATGTCCTTATCAATAATATAGCGCTTATCACCTGTTCTGTCCATAGGTTCCGTTCCCTCAATAAGAAGCAGATATACCTTATGATTTACACAGCTTTCCACTAATTCACAGTATTCATCATTCGAAAGAAAACTTCCTAAATTCATAAAAACCATTACCGGAAGAAAAAGTAAATCTGAGCAGACCCTCACTTCCATCAAAAGTTTCTCTATGAGAGAAAGTCCCTCTTCCTCTATTCTTAAATCAAACAACTTGTATAAATCTTCGTCTTTAAAGTCAATATCATAGATTAGTCCATCAAACCGTACAGCTCCTAGAATTCTATCAAAATATTGAATTACCGCTGTTAACAACTCGCTCCGTTCTTGAGGTAACTCCATTGCTGCACAGCTTATTGTTTTATATAGTTTCCCGATAATTTTCCGATTATTCAGAATATCCTCGAAAGGATTCAGCTGTAAAAATATATTTTTTTCCAATGACAGCAGTTGATTCCCTTCAGATAAAATCACATCATCTCCTTCCGAATTCATCTGGCTCAGAATCGCCGATATCATTTTTTGAAGATGCTGAGGATTCTCAATAACAAGTGTAACCGGTCGCAATTCATCTAACTGCAAATCCACATTACAGGGCGAATAAATCCATCTCATAGAATTATGAGCCTCCTATCATCAGTAATGATTTCCGATGCCGCCTCACCTACTACATATTCCATCTTCGAATACTCTTTTTCCGTGACTCTCAAGACCTGAACCAAGCCACTCTTCGGCTTATTCTTCTTGATATTGGATAGCATGGTTTCAGCCGCTGTTGAATTTTGTGCAAGTTTGCAATAGATACTCTCCTGTAGCATCAAGTATCCATTCTTAACCAGAAATTTACGAAATGCTCTATATTCTTTTCGGTCTTCTGCAGTATCTATCGGAAGATCGAACATTACCAGAACTCTCATATATCTATAGCTCATTTTGATAAAACCGAATTAATGACTCATCTTTATCCTCTAATGCATCGAATACACTATGTGTATAAATTTTAACAGCATTTCCAATATATTCTTTCCTACCATTGATTGAAACTTCCTGCTCTAAAAGAGCTAACATCTGATGTTTCTCATCTGTTTCAAATTTGTCCGGCTGATGAGTGATGACACATTCATCAACCAAAGGTCGGAATGGTTCCATTAAATCCGATGCCAAATTAAATGGATTAAACATATTATCATGAAAGAGCCCTAATTGCGTAAGATAACCATTGGCGACAATCTCCCGGGTAAAAAGAGACAAGATAAGGCTATATCCATAATTCAAAGCTGCATTAATTGGTGAGTCCTGAGCTCGAGTGAATTTTTTCCCAAACAGTGCATTGAAATACACTTTAGCTGCATGTCCCTCGCGATTTGTAGTATCACCCAAAGTCATCTCAGCCAGATATCCTTGCAATTTATCTCCTTCCGACAATTTATGACGTAGTAAAACTTCAGATTGCTTGCGAATCTTTTCCGAAACAATTTCTGTCCAGACGGCACTCTTAATATCCTCAGACCATTGGATCTGACTACGAACTTTTGCACTGGTATCATGGCTTCCGTAATATGGCATCAACTCCGCACAGGGATTCCTTCTTTGATCGCAGAACACAACTTTCACCTTGTTTCGGACCAGTTCTGCTAAAAGATAGCCTGTCATAGCAACCGCTGTGTTCTCAATCATAAGAAGCTCTATTTCATTAATAAAGATTCTCTTGGTCTCTTCACCCCGGACTACGAGATATCCATTCTCGTAGTCCAGTTTTGCATTGTGTGAGACCACAACAGTCCGCCAACTCATAGCGTAAGCAGATCTGTTTTCTGCTCAAAAAGACCTGTCACGGATTGAGAAATTAATTCACAGCTTTTTAACCCTGTAAGCTTCTTGTTAATCAAAGATTTTCCGGAATGCTTTGATTCACCAATCATAGTTAAATCTGCTTCATTGACTCTACCTGATAATTTCATGATTTCCTGAAGAACGCTTACTTGCTGATCTAACGAAAGGTTTTCAAAAGCAGGCTGACTTTTCTGCAATTTTTCACCAACCGGGTTAGGTCTTTTACAAAAAATTCCGGTCGTATGCTTTTGCTTTAAGAACTCATAGAACCTGATATTATCTTCCCTAGTAATACCAATTTCATCTCCTTCGATCTTTTTAGCAATTCTGGCAGCATCCAATCGAATCTGTTCATCTGTCAGGTTCATATCAGCTACCTTTTTCATTTTCTTTGCGTATCGAGCCAACTTATTCCCAAGTTTCAATTCTTCCGCATTTACCATAACAAGCCGATTCCCTGATTTTCCACTCAGATAACAGTCGAAGCCATTAATCCGTAGTTTGGAGTAGATTTTAATCCTGTTCAAACAGATTCTTGGTTTTACTAAGCCAAGACTATTTTCTGCGTATGTTAATAAGTCCTTATCATCTTTGATTTTCGGAGCAATATAAACCGGCATTGCTTCAATGGTACGAATTCGCTTTTTTCTTGCTTCATGCTCTACAAGGAAAAAGTAGGACGTAGCGATATTCGTGACTCCACCATACCGGTCAACATCTGAAAGCCTCTGATCCCCTGTCTTTATCGGCAGATAGGCTCCATCTGCCTTGCTCTTTTTAGCCATTTCCGCAGAATCAATCGTCTGGTGAGCAATGCCGCCTTTCGCACAATAATTCATATAGGTCACAAGCGGGGTCTGCTTCTCCATCACTGCTTTTACGGTTGCAATAGATTGATTTTTCCCCACATCCCATGCAAGAATTCCATTTCTTTCTACCGTATGCTCGAAGATCTTACCTGCTCCAAGGTTATAGCTGTATTTCTTAGCGTTCTGCCTCCATTCCTTCACAAAACTTGCTGGTGAAGATGTAAATTTCGTGTGATAAACATTTCCTACGACAATATTCAGATAGGCATCACCAGCATGATGAAAGTCATTGACTTCCCGGCACTTATACAAGGAGAACTTATTCCGAAAATCCGATACATTTCCAGCTTTGGAATAGATTACCCTTGTTTCATCAGAAGGCATTAATTCCTCAAGAAGATGCGTAATCGTCTTTACAGCCTGACTGGTTTCTACAATCTGCCTGTTGATAAACTCCGCACGCTCTGCATCTGTAAAGTCCGTAGATCTTGTAAGCCTCTGGAATTTTGTCTGAGTGATCAATCCTTTATCCAAAAGCATTTTCCAGTATGAGATCTGCCTCTCGCGGATACTGTTCTCAATCGGGTAATGATCTTTCTTATGAGTATTCTCTGTTTTCTCCACAAGAACAAGATTATTGTCCAGGCTGTCATCTTTTACAAAATGGCGAGGATAAATATGATCCAGATCGTATTTCGTATTATTCGTCAGAAGCTCATGGAGGTCGATCGGTTTTCCTGTATACATACTCCTTCCCATCTGCGTAAAGTACAGATATAACTTCTTGTTTCTAAAATCAGCCTCCGAGAACTTCTCCAACTCTTCACTCCATTCAAAGTTTTCATCTTGAATTTTCTTGTAAAGATCGGAAAACTTCTTCTTTCTGCTGGTCGTACGTTTCTTCTCACCATCACCTCGTGTCATCTCCACAAATACTCTCGAAGGAGCATGTCCCATGACCTTTATGATTTCTCTAAGGATTAAAATTGTTTGCCAAACCATCCGTTTGACCGGTGCCGAGAGATATCTTCCCTCCAGATCCTCCAGCTCGATTGACATCAGATCTTTTTGAATATCGTTATCAAGAGACTCTAATTCTTTAAGGAAAGTAAAATCCGATGATAGTAACTCCATCAGATTATAGGAATCTTCTTCCATCCAGCGAAGAATGGATTTTACCTCTCCGGTATGAGTATTTGCACCTTCCATATGCAGAAAAGCTGATGATAGCCGTCCCCATCCAGAAAATTTCATTCCAAGCACACGATTCAATGCTTCTTCCGATAACTGCTCTGTTGAATAATACTCACGGATCTTTTCGCGCAGGAAGTTCTTAGAATCAGCATATACCGTAGACCAACGGATAATGTCCTCTGCCATCTGTTCCTGTGAATAAGTCAGCTTATCCGTTTTCAATACCTCGCAAAAATGATGATATGTAGCTAACGAATTTTGAAATTTTTCATCCGCCATGCCAGAGATAACAACATCATCCGCTTTTGTTTTCCCATTTGACAGGTTATGGGACACAAGGAAGCTTTGAAGTCCTTTCTTCGTTACTCTTCTTCCCTTCGCAAATAGTTCATCAAAGATGATCTTCTTTGCCTTTGCATCAGGTTTTCTTCCATCAATTCGTATATTGTTAAACTCATTCAATAATGCAAACCGTGCATACATTAAAGACTGGCGTGGTAACACCTGTTCCCCACGAAGATAGGTGCAATGACCAATCAGATGATTCATAAATTCTTCAGATGACTTCTTCTTGTCAATCTTCTGGTCAAAATTCCATGGATAAACACGACCGGGTTCTTTTCTTACAGACCATGCATGATTCTTTCCATCATTGTAAACAGGGCCAACATAATAAGGTATCCGAAAAGAAAAAGTCATCATTATTTTTTCTTCCGGTGAAAATCCACTTTCATCTTTCACTGACAGAAATGGAAATTTGCTTTCCGCATTTTTCAGTATTGCCTTTAATTCAGCCTCATACACCTGATAAGGAATTACTCCATTATCGTTTGTTCTGATCTTGGGCAGAAAGGTTCCCTTCTCCATATCATCGAAAACCAAGCTGACTTCCGGGATATTTTTTACCGAATCAAGATCATTTTGTATGGTTTTATAAAGTTCTCCAATACTACTCTTCCCCTTTCTTCTTATCGCAGAACCATTCTTCGGTGTCTTATATTTGACAGACCCTACATACGCACTATAGTTTTTCAGCTTATCTTCCATCTTCCGGAACATGGTATGGTATTTTTCCGGTGCGTATTCCTTATAAATCTTTTTCAGCGTTTTCAAATCTTCCTGGTGCTTATTGTAGATATCTACTCTCGCCTCAGAAATGTATCGATAACCTTTCATGATATCGGAAAGCAGTCCAAAATCATGGATTTTCTTTATTGCCAATAAAACCTCATATTCTTCCGGGAACAGAATTTCTTCGGCTTTTTGCATGGATTCTTCCAAATTTCCATCCTGGAAAGAGAAAGAGAGCTTTCCCTCTTCTTCATCATATTCCCTTGGAAATGCAGCGCTTACTTTTCCTTTTCTTCCACACATCCACTTCAAAAATTCTTGCTGAGGTTTTTGCTTTTTGGTAATATCAAGCAGCTCTGAGAGCTTTTCACTCTTTTCCATCATGGAATACGATTTGGATGACAGGATCTCCATCAAGTTCGACGACAGATCCTCTTTCCACTCCGGTATCGAGATGTCGATCTGGCTGTCATCCTGACGAGCGTCTTTAGCCTCTTCGATGGCTTCCCATAAATCACGGTACAAAGGACCGAATTCTTGCATAGAGTCTACATTCAGATTTGGATTCAAAAAATTGCCACGGTATTTATAGATGCTGTGAAGCCCCAGATATAGCAGTCGTATATCGTAAACATCTAATGTTTCGATCAGATATTTTCTTAGATGATATACGGTTGGAAAGTGTGCATAATACTCTCTGTCTGTATAATGATCATCTGCAAATAATGCATATGGCTGATGCTCTGTTTTATCTTCCTCAAAGAATTTACTATCCGCCAGGCGCTGTAAGAAACCCGGATCGACTTTGTTCAGCTCATCAGAAAAGATCTCATTCAAGATCCCGATTCTTAGTTTACGTCTTTGCAAACGTCTCCTGGCAGTTCGATGACTTCTCCGATCTGCTGCCGTCTGCGCTTCCGGAAAGAGACGAACACCCCACAGATCTTTTCCTTTCGCCCGGAGCAAATGATAACTTGGGTCTGTTACTGCAAACCCAACAGAGTTGGTTCCCATATCAAGTCCTACATAGTAATCTCCAGAATACATTTTGTCCCCTTCCTATTCATCTAACCTACTTTTCCCTACAATTGCTTGTTATGGCAGAAAGCAATATGACACCCATACAAAAATCATAATTTGACAATCCATCAGATCCGTGCTATCTTTTAACCGAGTTTACAAGGTGAGTTCAAATAAGGAATCATCCGAAATCACCAATGGTCCGCATCGAGCGGGTGGAAGGGTCGAACTTAAGTTTGACCCTTCTTTTTTTACAGTAAAAAGTGGCAGGCACCAGCACCATATCTTGCCTGACGCCGACATTTGTTAAGGTTTCAAAGCCGTGATGGGGACCACATACACTCCATCTGTTCTCCTGTATGCAGCGTTTGTCAGGTCACAAAGAACGCATAAGATTTTTGCAGGTTTTCCATCTTTTTCAGAAATGATTTCGCTTTGTATTTTCAAAAGGCCTTCCGCCGCTGCATCGATCTGATTTGCACCTAGTAGATCGTAAATTAATTAGCTACACCAACTGACGGCTCAAAATCTTCCATCTTGTACTTCCAATGGTAGACAACGGGTGTCTCGTTGACTTCTTTGAAATATTTGTAGATGCGATCAATCAGTTCCTGCTTTGTTGCAACCCGGATGCCGCGCAACATTTGCCGTGTCATCTTACCGAAAAAGCCCTCAATCATATTCAACCAAGAGCCGTGTTTTGGTGTGAAGATGAAACGGAATCTACCTGGCATAGTTTCAAGATATTGCTTTACCTTTTTGCTGGTATGAACTGTGTGATTATCCAGTATCACCTGGATCGTATCGCCTTGAGGATATTTTTCATCAAGTATCTTTAGGAAATCGATGAAATCTTCACTTTTGTGCGTGTCTCTGACTAAGGGAATTGCTTCCCCTGTAAGAAGGTCTATTGCTGCCAGAAGTGATACTGTCCCTAACCGTTTATACTCGTAATCCCTCTTAACAGTGCCATTCTCCACTGTGGGTGGAAGATCGGGGGCTGTAGTGGCAATGGCCTGAATACCAGGTTTTTCGTGATAAGATACGGTATGGATTTCCTGCTCACCAGCGGGTATATAAAGTTTTCCGTTTTCATCAAAGAGCATCTCTATTTGCTTATATACCAACAACACCTGGTGCATCTTTGCATCGAAATCGGGATCACGGTTTTCGCAATAATACTGAATCCGGAATGGTTTGATATTGGCCGCATCCAGAATGTTTTTTACGCTTGTTTTGGTGAGTGTGGAAAGCCTTGTGTAACCGGCACTTTCAGCAGTCTTATTGATATGTGCCGTCAGTTTTGCATAGGTCCACGTTTCAGCGGAGTAACCAAACTCAGCTGGTCTTTGACAGGCAATATTTATAATCCAGGCTTTTTCGTCGTCCGTGATTTCAGCATTGCGGCCTCTTCCGGGGGCATCATATATGGCATTCTCAATACCGCCTTGTTTGTATTTTCTCAAACATAGCAAAACGCTGTTGCGATTCAGGCCAACTTTATCAGCAATCTTGTCAACGGAATCTCCGCCCTCTTTGAGGAGAAGAATCCTCGCACGGGTAACAACCTGAGCCTGTAGAGTACGTGCCTTGACGATAGACTCCAACCGGTCATGATCTTCAATGGAAAGCGTTAATGGTATTGATTTTGCCATCTCTGAATACCTCCGTAAACTTGGATGTATTCAGTATAACACGGAGCAACTATTTGGTATAGTTATTTTCATTATAATCTAGTAGTTGTGGTTCATTGCCGGAAATTCCGGTAACTAAAAATCGGAAGCACAATTTGCACTGGCTTCCAGCTGGTAATTACTGTTCATTTATTCAGGCACATACAAACTGAAAGTTATCTATGTCTTCCAAGATCATCAAAATTTCTTTTTAATGTTGCTTCAGTAAACGGGATAGCGCAGATCATGACAACCATCTGTGCAATGACGATAATCAATCCAGCAATGCCTGTCATGTCTACACTCTTTCCGTAGACAAATAACATCACCACAATGGAAATCGGCAGTAAAGCCAGTCCACTGCTGAGCCATATTTTACCGCTGTATTGATGAGCAAACCTCCAGGTTTCCTGATTTTTCATAGATCTCGTTGTACGATATCCGAAGGTACCATTAACCTGTTTGGGTCCGCCTTTCATGAAATATTTTTCAAATCCAATCATAATAACTGGTGTCAAAAGACACATGATCAACATAAAAACCCAGAATCCTGTCATAGCTATTCTCCTAACAAGTTCAGATTTACAACCGGTTCAGTATATCCTGTATTGTTTGCTCATCCTGAATCTGTGAGATTCCGAAACACTTTTTCCCAGCATCTTTTAGTGAGGCACCGACATGGTAACCGACTGTATCATCCAGAATCAGGAAGCGATCATGAAAAGCAGTCATGTGCTTTACCGTAAGCTTTGGATATTGCGAATTAAACGTGTTGATATCTCTATTGCTTAGCCGCGTATTATTGAAGGTATAGATTATCACATCAACACTGGGATTCTTCTTTGCCAGAATATTAAGCGTCCCAATATCCACATATCCATCTATCAGAACAATTTTCTTAGCTGCCTTCTGCACCAGCGAGATCAGAAGCTCAAATGCATCATAAATCTGCCCATCAAAGAATATTTTCTGCTCTGATTCAGCATGATCATCAATATAATCAAAGACCTTATCGAACTTCTCATCAGTCTGTTTCTGATACTCAAGTTGTTTTAACTCAACAGCACTGATTCTTTCGAACAGAGCGGCATTACTGGCAATAAAGCGGCGCATCTCGACAAATGCATTGATGATCTGAATACTGACTTGAATGGCGGTATCGCTCCTTAGAACCGCAGACAGCATCGCTACTCCCTGCTCCGTAAAGACATATGGCATATATCGCCTTCCGCCTCTCCCCTTCTTTGAGGTCACAATTTGTGACCTCAAAGAATCATATTCTTCCTGCGTTAATTGGAACCGGAATTCCGCAGGAAATCTTTCTAAATTTCTCTTGACCGCTTGGTTAAAAACTTTCGTATCCACTTTATATAAAGTAGCCAAATCACTATCCAGCAGAACCTGTTGCCCACGGACAATATAGATGAGATCCCTTATTGGCCTTGTATCAGTCTGTATTTCTGCCGATTCAACTGTTTTGATTTCATTATCCATAACGTTCCTCATGCATCTTGAGATGCCAAGTTGGCATCTCAAGTTCTGTCATTAATTGTGTAAGCATGTTTTGCACAAATTCCGATTTATCTTTCTCTTCCATGTCTTTCGATCAGTAAAAGGATAAACATGCCTGACCATATGACCCATGCGATCAATGTTCCCTTTATAGGAAAAATGAAGTCAATAGCAGCTCCAATGAAAAAGGGAATCGACCATAGCATCATATGCTTTCCGTAATCCTTACACATTTTCTTCTCATCATATTTTTTGCGTTCTTCAGCGGACTTCATATTAAAGCCTGTTAAGAAGTTCACTGCTTTCCCGTTTGATCTGTAAAACAAGAACCCAATCAAAAAGAAAATGGCAGCCATTGCCAGGTCCAGGATTATGCATGATTCCTTTAACGACATATTCATTTACCCCCTGATTCTCTATTCACTTACACTGACTATGTATCATGTACCACGCTCGTGATTACTGCTCTTGCAATCTCTCAAAACTTGAGGTCGCAATTTGCGGCCTCAAGTGACTGCGCCTACAAGTCGAACATACCATAAAGTGCCCAGGAGGACAATGAATACTTCTCACTTTGCCTTTTCTCAAAGAGAAGGATCTTCTGCTTTCAAGGCTTTTCCTGCTGTTTGCACGAAAAAAAGCACTCCCTCTCAGATTGATTCTGAAAAGGAGTGCCTTGAAGGTTTTTTGCCTATGATTTTCCCCGGATCAATACAGCTTTGCGCCGGCCGGGATATGATTGTCAACCATCAGAAGATGAAGTTCTTCGTCTTCACTGTCCTTCTTGTTGTTCACAGCGGAGAGAAGCATTCCGCAGGAGTCGATGCCCATCATCTTTCTCGGCGGAAGATTGGTGATGGCGATCAGGGTCTTTCCGACCAGCTCTTCCGGCTCATAATAAGCATGAATTCCAGAAAGAATGATGCGGTCAGTGCCGGTTCCATCGTCCAAGACGAACTTCAGAAGCTTCTTGGACTTCGGAACAGCTGAGCATTCTTTTACCTTTACCGCCCGGAAATCGGACTTGCTGAAGGTGTCGAAATCGACCTGTTCCTCAAAGAGCGGCTCAATCTTCACGTTTGAGAAATCGATGCTGTCGTTCGGTGTGAAGAATCCGCTCCTGTCGTCAGAAGCGGCCTTCTCTCCGGCTGCTTCTCCATCGGCACCTTCTCCGCTCTCTGCCTTCGCAGATGAAGAAGCTCCGTTTTCAGCCGAAGCCGCTGAGGTTCCGCTGCGGAGTGTCGGGAAGAGCAGGACGTCTCGAATGGATGCACTGTTTGTCAGAAGCATGCAGAGACGGTCGATGCCGTATCCGATGCCTCCTGTCGGCGGCATGCCGATCTCCATCGCGTGAAGGAAATCCTCATCTGTGTGCTGTGCTTCCTCATCACCCTGTGCGGAGAGGGCATCCTGAGCAGCAAAACGTTCTCTCTGATCGATCGGGTCGTTCAGCTCGGAGTAAGCGTTGCACATCTCCCATCCGTTGATGTAAAGCTCAAAACGCTCTACTTTTCTCGGATCGGACGGTTTCTTCTTTGTCAGAGGGCTGATCTCGAGCGGGTGATCCATGATGAAGGTCGGCTGGATCATCTTGTCCTCGCAGTACTCATCGAAGAACAGGTTGATGATGTCTCCTCTCTTGTGACGGTCCTCGAACTCGATGTTGTGCTCCTTCGCGAGAGCCTTTGCCTCTTCGTCCGTGTTGATCGTCTCAAAATCGATTCCGGTCTGCTCCTTGATCGCGTCTTCCATCGTCAGACGGCGGAACGGTTTTCCGAGGTCAATGATCTTGCCTGTGCCGTCCTCTTTATTTCCATAATAGATGCTTGTGCTTCCGCAGACTTTTTCCGCAAGATAACGGAACATGCTCTCGGTCAGCTCCATCATGCCGTTGTAATCGGTATATGCCTGATAAAGCTCCATAAGCGTGAATTCCGGGTTATGCTTCTGATCGAGTCCCTCGTTCCGGAATACACGTCCGATCTCATAGACTCTCTCAAGTCCGCCGACGATCAGACGCTTCAGATACAGCTCCAGAGAAATCCGCAGCTTCTTGTACTCGCCGAGCGCATTATAATAGGTGACAAAGGGACGTGCGGAAGCTCCGCCGGCATTGTCTACCAGCATGGGGGTCTCCACCTCCATGAAGTCACGCTCACCGAGGAAATTACGGATCTCGCGGATAATCTGGGATCTTTTAATAAATGTCTTCTTGACATCCTCATTCATGATCAGATCCACATATCTCTGACGATACCGTGTGTCGGTATCCTGAAGTCCGTGGAACTTCTCCGGGAGAGGCTGAAGGGATTTTGACAGAAGAATGACTTCCTTTGCGTGCACACTGATCTCTCCGGTCTGTGTCCGGAATACATAGCCCTTGATGCCGACGATATCGCCGATATCGAGATGCTTGAACTCCTTGTAGGGCTCATCTCCCAGAGAATCGCGCTGCACATAGCACTGAATCTGTCCCAGCTTATCCTGAATATGGCAGAAGGAAGCCTTACCCATGACACGCTTGCTCATGATACGTCCCGCGATGGATACGTCCTTCCCGTCGAGTTCCTCAAAGTGGTCTTTGATTTCCTGGCTGTGATGGGTCTGGTCGTAGGTTGTGATCTTGAACGGATCTTTGCCTGCATCCTGCAGCTCTTTCAGCTTGTCGCGACGTACCTTCAGGATCTGGTTCATATCCTGTACCGGTTTCTGCTTCCCGTTTTTATTCTGGTTCTGCTCTGCCATCTCTTCCTCCTGCTTCCTTATGTTCCAAAAAAAATTCTATCAGATGTTTCTCTCGATTCCGAGGATCTTGTACTGCTCATCGCCGTCCGGCGTCTCGATGGAAACCACTTCGCCTACCTCGTGTCCCAGAAGAGCCTTTCCGACCGGAGACTCATTGGAGATTTTCCCCTTCAGGCTGTTTGCCTCCGTTGAACCGACGATCTGGAACTCAAGCTCCTCGTCGTAGGTCATGTCCTGAACCTTGACCTTGCAGCCGATATTTACCTTGTTTGCGTCCGCCTCGGACTCAACGACTACCTCTACATTCTTCAGCAGAGCCTCGATTTCCTCGATTCTTGCCTCGATCTGGGCCTGCTCGTCCTTTGCGGCATCATACTCCGCGTTCTCGGAGAGGTCGCCCTGCGCCCGGGCTTCTTTCAGCTTCTCTGCAATCTCTTTACGCTTTGTAACCTTAAGATCCTGCAGCTCGTCCTCGAGTGCCTTCAGGCCTGCATATGTAACTACTGTCTTATTTGCCATGATTTCACCTCATGAATAAAAGAAATTACCGTCATTTGCGCGCATATTCGCAATTTCCATATTTTAAACTGTCCACCAGGCGATGTCAAGTAAAGTTCGGCGCGGAAGGCAGGTAAAAATCCGTAAAAATTGCCCCCGGCGAGCGGGTATCTTCCGATGCCGGATCCGGGAATTACATCGCTCCGCAAGGCCATAGTTTCCAGATGCCCAACCCGGTGGATACATCGTCCTGGAAAACAAGTATTCTTCGCCGAAAATCAGATATAGTTCGCTGCAGCACTCAGCCTTAACCGCTTCGTCTGACAGTGCAAAATACGTTCAAAAATTGACATTGATACAAGGCAATGCTAGAATTTTCTTATCTTATCCGGCTTTATCTCCTATATAAATGTAAATAGCGATAAACAGCGCCGTACCTTCACCTGCTTCCAGTGGTTGGTATCCGCTGGACTGGAAATACTCAATGGCTTATATTTCAGATTATTACCAAGGGGGCTCATTCACATGGACAACATTCTACCGTTTCTGATCAAGTGGTCCGGCGTCATCTTAAGTGTGCTGATACTTCTGATATCGATCATCAGCACGGCAACTGCCGGCGTGACCCGATATGAAAAGCAGATGTCGAAGGACAAGGATCCGTCTCATTATATTATGCGTAATCCGCTGAGCGGTGTATTTATCGGCTTCAGTATATTGCTATTGGGCTGTGTCATAGAGATTTTTATCGGATGGCTGGCACTGAAGGGTGATTCTCAGAGACAGATAATTGCCATCGCAGTGGAGCTTGTCTGTGCCTTTGTCACCGGACTGATTTTTTTCCTGATGCAGAGAAAGGCCCTCTGTGAAAGGGTTTTCGTCGAGGGCAATACCATCCGCTACCAGGGATCTTTCGGAAAACCGGAAATCACTGCTTTTGATCAAATCCGCACCGTGAAGAAGGAGAATGCTGAAGACGCGATGCACGCGAAAAGCCTGACCATCCGCCCGAACAATGGCGGCCGTTTCAAGGTGAGAAACACCATGTCCAATTACATGAAGTTTGCCGAGCAGATTGAGCGCGATGTCAAGCTTCCGGATCTGACAAAGAAGAGGCGCCGCGATACACCGGAAGATGCGGACACTGAGGAATAATCTCACAATTCCTCTGCCGGGAATCATCAGAAAGCATACATGGCAGTCCCTCGTTCAGGGAAGCATCCGATAGCGTACGCGGCAGTTCCAAGGATCGAAATGGCTAGGAAATACCCACAGGTACATCTGCGAACAGACATTCTGAGGGAACAGGCAGTGTTTCTGCCTACAACAGCGAAAGGTTTTTATTTTATGAACAACAGAGACGATGAATATCTCAGTGGGGCGACGCGGGAAATCCATGTTCCGGAATATGATACGGCATTCACCGATTCTTCCTCTGATTCTTTTCAGAGCAGTCCCGGACAGTCCGGAGCAGAGCACAATCTGAACTATTATCAGCGCATGCGCAATGCGGGCAGCTTCGATGATATCGGGCGCCAGAACAGCTTCCGTGACAGCTATGAAAGCGGACAGGATGCCGGGAGGTTCAGCGGCTATCGCGGCAACGGCGACCAGGCTGCGAGTTTCAGCGGCTATCGCGGCAACGATTACAACGATGCTCCCTATGATGATGAATACCAGGACGATCCTTCTGATGATACCTATGATATCGGTGATGATTATGATTTCGGATTCAAGCCGAAGAAGCGCAAGCCCCCCCGACCGGACAGATATGACGATAACGATTCCTATGGAAACCATTCCGGCAGAGGCGGCCGTCCGACGAACGATTATGACGATGATTACGGCAGGCGTCCACGGAGGAAGCGCAGACATCCGGTCCGCCGTTTCTTCCTGACGCTTCTGGGTATTATTCTTGTCCTCATTGTCCTTGTGGCTGTTTTTCTCCATATTGCATTCAGCAGGATGAACCGCGTGGAACCCGTAGCGGATACGACCGCGGATAAAGCAACGGAGGCTGCCGGCGTAGATGCCTATGAGGAGCGCGGCGTCATGAATATTCTCCTCGTCGGAGAGGATGCCAGGGAGGGAGAAACCCAGACCCGTTCAGATACCATGATCATCTGCAGCCTTAATGCAAAAACGCGGCAGATCACTCTGGTCTCTCTGATGCGTGACACCTATGTGCCCATTGCCGGCACAGATTATTCCGCAAAGCTGAATGCCGCCTATGCCGCAGGAGGGCTGGAAACTCTCGATGAGACAGTTCAGGAGAACTTCGGCATTGACATCGACGGAAACGCGGTTGTAGATCTCGACGGCTTCCTGGAGGCCATAACCTCTGTGGGAAATCTGGACATAGACCTGACCTACGACGAGGCGACCTACATGAACGCGAATGAGGGCCTAGGCTCCAGTGTGGACAACGCCCAGGTGGACGAACCCTGGGGGCTCGTAGAGGGAGTCAATTCTCTGACCCCGGAGCAGGCACTCTGCTACGCCAGGATGAGATATGTCGGCAATTCCGACTGGGACCGCGTAAATCGTCAGAAGAAAATCATCCAGGCAGCATTTGCGAAGATGAAGTCCAATCCATTCCGTATGCTGAAGGTAATGAATCAGGCTGCACCGAGCATCACAACAGATATGACAGACCTCTATCTGACAAGAGCGTGTATTTTTGCTTTTCTGTGCGGATCTGACATGAATGCGGCTACTCTTCCGGGCGACGGCATGTATTATTCGGATACCATCGATGGTCAGTCTGTTCTTGTCCCGGATCTGAATGCCTGCCATAAAGCTTTGATCAGCTACCTTTACGGTTCTTCCGCGGATGACAGTATCTTCAAATCCACCCCGTCAGCCACACCGACACCCGCGCCGAAGGCCTCATCAGACACCGGAAGTACGGACGCTTCCGATAATTATGACCAGACCTGGACGGAGCCCGTCTATACCGTACCGGACAACTCTGGTCAGCAGGCTGCTCCGGATACCGATATCGCAGATATTCCAGCGAATGGAGATGACGGCAGTTCCGGCACCGGCACTACAGACGGAACATATGATAACGGAACGACCGGCACGGATAATTCCGGATACGATAACTCCGGGACCGGCAATGGTGATTATGACAACTCCGGCTACGATAACACGGGAACCGATAATTCCGGGTACGACGGAACGGGAACGGATAATTCCGGGTACAATGACAGCGGCACCGATAATTCCGGATACGACAGCTCCGGAACCGGAAATGGCGGATATGACAACTCCGGTTACGACAATAGCGGCACGGATACTTCCGGTTATGACAATGCCGGAGGTGCCGCACAGAACGCAAATGCCGGGTAATTACTGGAACGTGTGCCCGCTTGGCGCACCGTAAAAAAAAGGATGCAGCTGATCGGCTGCATCCTTTTTCGTCCACGTTGATCCGGCTCTTAACGGTCTGATTTATCTATGTATGCCCTATAGTGGTTTGGACTTATCATAATATAGTTTGGACTTATAATAGTTTGCCCTTATAATGGTTTTGCCTTATGCATGCTTCCGGAAACGAAGGGTTATGGTCGTGCCCTTGTCCAGCTTGCTGCTCACCTTAATCTGGGCATTGTGCAGCTGCGCCCCGTGCTTTACGATGGACAGGCCGAGTCCCGTTCCGCCGACCGCCTTGGAGTGGCTCTTATCTACCCGGTAGAACCGCTCGAAGATGCGGCTCTGGTCCGCTTCCGGTATACCGATTCCGGTATCCTGCACACTCACGATCACATGGTTGGTGGTCGTCGCGATATTCACATCTATGCTCCCATGTTCCCGGTTATACTTGACCGCATTGTCACAGAGATTGTAGATCATTTCCGATACAATTCGCCGGACACCGGTAATGTTGCCGTGAACGCCGGAAAGCTTGATCTTTACATCCTTCTTGTCCGCGGCTGCCTGTACGTGCCTGATCTCCTCAGACGCAATCTGGTAGAGATCGAGCATCTCCCAGTCGAACTCCATATTTTCGTCGTCCAGCGAACTCAGATTGATGATGTCGTTCACCAGGGAAATCAGACGGCTTGCCTCGTCATAAATTGATTTGGAGAAATCCATGACGGTTTCCTCCGGCATACCTCCTCCCATCATCAGCTCGGCAAAGCCTGAAATGGAGGTAAGCGGTGTCTTCAGCTCGTGTGACACATTTGCAGTGAATTCTCTTCGGAAGTTTTCCCGCTTGATGCTTTCCGTCTCATCGAGGATCACAAAAACCGCACCTATTACTTCCTCCTGATTGTCATCATAGGCAGGGTTTGCGATCAGCTTGTAGGTCCGGTTCTCTCTCTGCAGGGTCAGTTCTTCTTTCTTCCCGCTCAATACCTTGAAGATCGTCTCGCGAAAATCTCTGGTGCGGTTCAGCCGAAGGACGCTTCCTGAGGGCTCATCGGTCATGCCGAGAAGCCGCAGCGCCGAAGGATTCCAGGACAGGATATCCGTATTCTTGTCGATGACCAGAAAGCCCTCGGACATATTCTCTGTGATAAGATTAAATTCTTCCTGTCTCTGCTTTGCCGAATTCAGCTGCTTCCGGATCGTTTCCTGCTGCGTCTGCAGCCGGTTCAGCAGCGGTGCGAGCTCATCGTACACCACATCATTGTTGTCGAGATGATCCAGATCCAGCCGGTTCAGCGGACTTAAAATATTCTTCGTCACCATGTTGGATAAAAACAGGGACAGCAGCACGGTCGCCATGAACAGAATGACGGCGGGCCGGATCAGCTTCGCAAGGATCGCCCAGATGGAGTCCTGCGTGACCGCGACACGAAGAATTGTACCGTCATCCAGCTTCTGCGCAAAATAGATCGTCTCGCGCGTCATCGTCTCGGACTTCCGAATGCTGTGACCGCTTCCGCTCTTCACCGCTTCTTCTACTTCCTCCCGGTTGCTGTGATTTTCCATCGTCGAGGGATCTGCCTCATTGTCGTACAGCACCGTTCCGTCGCGCCGGATCAGCGTGACCCTTCGATCTGTATTTATCCGGTTCAGGTATTCCTGGCCCTGTGCCTCAATTCCATAGGACAGTATATTTGCTTCCTCTCTCAGTTCATCCAGCGTTCTGCTTTCCAGAAAACTGAACAGCAGCGCCGCTGTGACTCCCATGGTCAGAACAAATATCACAATGGAAACCCAGAAGGTTGATTTGAATATTTTATGACTCATATGTATTCACCAAGCGTCAGCACGCTTCAATCTTGTAACCGATTCCTTTCACCGTCTGGATGTATTTACCCGCCTCATCGCCGAGCTTTACTCTCAGCTTACGGATATGTACATCCAGGGTTCTCGATTCTCCGTAAAATTCACCCCAAACCTTTGTAAGGAGTTCTTCTCTATGTACAACATTCCCCTTTGCCTCAAGAAGTGCCATCAGGAGACAATATTCCTTATAGGACAGAGAGATATCCTCATTGTCTACCTGGATGACATGCTTATCCGGATTGACATAGAGTTTCCCGACATGATATTCGTCCTCCGGCTCCTTTTTGGCCCGGCCGGATCTTCGCAGCACAGCTCGCACCCTTGAGGTCAGCTCGACGATGCCAAACGGCTTTGCGATATAGTCGTCCGCGCCGAGATCCAGTCCGTTCGCCTTATCGTACTCACTGCTCTTTGCTGTCAGCATGATGACCGGAACATCCTCGGTACGGATATTCTTTCTGATTTTCTTCAGGATGCTCAGTCCGTCCTCACCGGGAAGCATGATGTCCAGAAGAATCAGTTCCGGCAGCGCTTCGTCCATTCCGTGATAGAATGATTTCGGTTCTGAAAATCCCCTTACCTCATAGCCTTCTCTGGAAAGCGCATAACTGACCAGCTTTCTGATATTGTCGTCATCTTCCAGTATATATATCATGATCGGTCTTCTCCTCGTCCCACGGATGTCTGATACCGGAATAATCACCGGGATCATTCTCTTGTGTTTTTGCCATCTGATATAGTTTACATTGTATAAAAAGTAATGTAAACTCCGCTAGGTTTTTTATGTTAATTGTATCTTAAGTGTTAACCCTTTTATCTCGTAAAAACGCCGGGAGTCGCCTCCCGGCTTTACTTCCGCTCTGATTTTTGTGAAAAAACCCGAAGCTTTGTTAACATTGCCAGCTCAACAGATTTATTCATAGAACTGGAACTGCTGGCTTTCCTTCTGATAACGGTCCGTATATTTCATATGAAGCTTTCCCTTGACAATAAATGATACCCAGGAAGCGATGTTCTCTGAGTGATCTGCCATCCGTTCGATATATTTGGCGATCATCAGATAGTTCACATACTGCTCCGTATTCTCCGGTTTTTCCTTGATCCTCAAAATTATTTTTTCCATAATATCATCGAGCCCTTTATCGACGATATTGTCCTGTGTGGAGATATCCTTCGCCAGTTCAATATTCCCGGTGAAAAAGCTTTCGATTGTATTTCCGACCATCTCCCTCATTGTAAGGAACATCCGGTGAAATTCTTCCGGTGCCTCAACCTCCGGCATCTTTGAAAGCTTCACAATGTAAATGCTGATATCACTGCTGTTGTCCGCGATTCTCTCCAGATCACTGATCATTCGCATGTAGGAGGCAATTTTTCTCCAATCCGATGCAAGCGGCGCCTGTTTCACCACGATGCCGATGCATCTCTCCTCAATGTCCGTCTCCATCTTGTCAATGATATCATCATGCTCCATGACCTCTGCAGCCAGCTTCGCGTCTCTCTCCGAAAAAGCGTGGATGATCCGGTCTATAGATCTCTTTACTTCTTTTCCCATCTCGTGAACCAGTACATTGATTTCACGAAGTTCGTCATCGTATTCTTTTCTATTTGCCATTTTATTCGTATTCCTTTTTCTCCATCCCCTGAACCAGATTGTGCGACCCGCCATCCGCGCCGGAAAAATATCAGGCTCCGGCCGGACTCATCCGGATCATCAGCCGAATCTTCCTGTGATGTACTCCTCTGTCTTCTTGTTCTTCGGATTCAGGAAGATATTCTGGGTCTCTCCGGATTCGATCAGTTCTCCGAGAAGGAAGAACGCCGTAATATCAGAGATACGGTTTGCCTGCTGCATGTTGTGGGTAACCATTACAATTGTGTATTTCTTCTTCAGCTCCAGACAGAGCTCCTCGATTTTACCCGTTGAGATCGGGTCCAGCGCACTGGTGGACTCATCCATCAGAAGAACCTCCGGCTCGACCGCAATCGCTCTGGCGATGCAGAGTCTCTGCTGCTGTCCGCCGCTCATTCCGAGGGCATTTTTCTTGAGCCTGTCTTTGGTCTCATCCCAGATTGCCGCCTGCTTGAGGGAACGCTCAACGATCTCATCGAGTGCCGCCTTGCTGTGTACGCCATGAAGTCTCGGGCCGTAGGCTACGTTGTCATAAATGGACATCGGGAACGGGTTTGCCTTCTGGAATACCATTCCTACCTTTTTCCGGAGGATATTTACGTCCATGTCCTTGTAGATGTCGACACCGTTCAGTCTGACGTCTCCTTCAATCCGGCATCCCTCCACCAGATCGTTCATCCGGTTTAATGTCTTCATGAATGTGGACTTGCCGCATCCGGAGGGGCCAATCAGGGCTGTGATCTTATGTTCCTGAATGTCCATGTTGATATTTTTTAATGCCTGATGATCTCCATACCAGAGATTCAGATTATGTGCTTCGATAATATTCGCCATTTTTTATACCTGCATAGATCTCCTGAAATATCCGAATCCGAAGCCGACTACCCTTTTGCCGGCCTTCCGCGTCTTGACGCACGGTTTCATTCCGTACCTTTTCGGATAAAAATTTACAGTCACATATAGACTTTCCGGAAGAATACGGCTGCTGCCGTGATGCTCTCCGTCAGTCTACCTTAACTTTAAGTTTTTTTGCCACCAGTTTTGCGGAAAGATTGATAATCAGGGTGAGGATCAGCAGAATTGCCGCGATGGCAAAGGCCACGCCGAACTCTCCTCTTTCCTTCGCATACATGTAAAGAGCTACGGTAAGTGTGGAGCCCGCGTTTCCGGGTGTTACCGCGTCCTTGATCGAAAGGATGTTGTTCGCCATTCCGGCAGTGAACAGAAGCGCGGCACTCTCTCCGACGATACGCCCGATGGCCAGAATGCAGCCTGTCACAATACCGTCTATCGAGGACGGCAGGACTACGGTGCGGATCATGTGCCATTTTCCGGAGCCGAGTGCAAGACTGCCTTCGCGGTAGCTGTCCGGAACTGTCTTCAGACTTTCCTGTGTTGTTCTGACAATTGTAGGAAGTGTCATGATTACCAGGGTCAGAGATCCGGCGAGAAGGCTCGTTCCGATGGAGCAGAACTGTACGAAAATCAGCATGCCGGCAAGTCCGTAGATGATTGACGGGATTCCCGCAAGGGTCTCCGATGCAAATTCAATCACACCGACAAGTTTGCGGTTGATCGCGTACTCGTTCAGGTATACCGCCGTTCCGACTCCGAGAGGCAGTACAATGACGAGAGTGATCAGTACAATGTATACCGTATTCAGAATGTTCGGGAGAATTCCAATGACTCCCTTCAGAAGGCTTGGCTTGGAACTCAGAAATTTCCAGCTGATGTTCGGAATGCCGCGGTAGCAGATATATCCGATCAGCCCCGCTACCAGCGCCAGGATCAGGATGAAGGAAATGTACATCAGGATGTTGACAACTTTAATTTTTATTCTTCTGGATAATGATATTTTCTCGTGCATAGCCTTACCTTCTGTCACTCTTTTTTGCTCTTGAATACAAAGTTCAGAAGCAGTGTAATGATCATAATGAATATAAACAGTACCAGTGCGATGGAGAACAGTGCCTGTCTCTGAAGTCCTGAAGAGTAGGACATCTCACTCGCGATTGCCGTTGTCAGGAACCGGACGCTCTTGAACAGTCCCGGCATATTCGCAACATTACCGGATACCATCATAACCGCCATTGCCTCTCCGATCGCACGGCCGACACCGAGAACGACTGCGGAAGCGATTCCACTTGAGGCTGCCGGAACTGATACCTTGAATACGGTTTCTGTCCATGTCGCACCGAGAGCAAGACTTGCTTCCTCATATTCCTTCGGAACAGCCAGGAGTGCGGTTTCCGACACACTGATGACGTTCGGCAGTACCATGACAGACAGAACAATAATTGCCGACAGAAGGTTCGCGCCGTCCGAGAGATGAAACGCGTTACGGATCATCGGCACAATTACGATCATACCTACCAGACCATAGACAACGGATGGAATTCCGGCGAGAAGCTCAACAGCTGCCCGGATCAGCTCCGCGATCTTGCTGCTGGCCATCTTTGCAAGAAAAATGGAACACAGCAGGCCGATCGGAACGGCAATCACTATTGCTCCGAGAGTTCCGTATACGGATGTCAGAATAAAGGGAAGGATTCCGAACTTCGGGTCAGCGGCCGTGGATGCCCATACTGAGCCGAACAGAAAGTCCGTGATTCCGATCTTTCCGATTGCCGGAACACCGGATGTGACCAGAAAGATTGTAATGAACAGAACGAATGCGATGGCAATCATTCCGCATACAAAGAAGATGCCGCTCATCACTCTTTCCGCCGCGTTCTTTTTCTTCTGACGCTTTTCGGACAGTGATGGACCTGTGACGCTGTAAAATGTAGCTTTTCCGTTTCCGGACGCATCTCCGTTTCCGGATTGCTTATTCTTATTGGATTCTTTTGCTGATGATATCTGCATATTGCCTTTCCCTGATCCTTACGACCATTCTGAATTCTGTTAAATCTGTAAAAAATTATCGCTGTGCCGTGCATAAATAATTCGCATTCGGCTGCGGCTCACTGTTCGCGTAAATAAATTCTTACAAGCCCGCGCTTCCCGTGTCGGACCTGTAAGAATTCTGCTTCTGTCACTTCATATTCCGTCGCTGTTCTGTTCTATATTTCCGGGTTTATTCTGATCTTACTTGTTCGCCTTGGAAACCGGAACAGCTCCTGCTTTTTCAATCAAGTCAGCTGCCTGATCACTTGTGATGTAATCGAAGAACGCCTGTGCCTGCGGGCTCAGCTTCTTGCTGTCGTTTGTAATTACATTGAAGTTACGCTGAATCTTGTAGCTTCCATCGAGAATGGTGTCCTCGGTGCACGCAACTCCGCCGACGGTAAGAGTCTTAACGGTATCGTTCAGATCTGCCATTGAAGCATATCCGATTGCATTCGGGTTTCCTGCTACGGTCTGGATGACATCACCTGTGGAAGTCAGCTCCTGAGAAAGCTTGCACTGATCTTTGGTGTCTGTGATGGTTTCGAATCCGTCTCTTGTACCGGAACCTGCCTCACGTCCGATGCAGACGATCTCAGCGTCATCGCCGCCGACATCCTTCCAGTTTGTGATCTGTCCTGTGTAGATCTGCTTGATCTGATCAATCGAAAGATCGGAGACCTTGTTGTCCGGGTTTACGATCAGGGCAATTCCATCAATCGCGATGGTTGTCTGTGTAAGTCCGTCCTTCTCCTCGTCCTTCAGGTCACGGCTTGCAAGTCCGAGATCGGTGCTTCCCTCGGTCGCTGCCTGAATACCGGAGCTGGAACCGGTCGGATTGTAGGTAACCTCAACGTTCGGGTACTCTTCCATGAAGGACTCGCTCAGGTAGCTGATAACCTTCTCCATAGAGGTGGATCCGTCTGTTCCAACTGTTCCGGAAAGATCAGATGATGCTGCAGCAGATGCCTCATCTCCGGAGGATGCTGCAACTGTGCTTTCTGCAGATTCTTCTGAGGATGCTGCCTCCGTGGTCTCGGCTGAGGATGCTGCAGCAGAAGTATCTGCGCTGCTCTGCTCCGATGATGCCGATGTGCTTCCGCAGCCTGCTGCTAACAGAGATGCACCGAGAATTCCGGCAAGAACAAATGTCATTGTTTTACGTTTCATTGTCATTCTCCTTCTTCCTTCATGGATGTTTTCTACTTTCCGGATACGAATCTCTTCTGGATTTCTGGTTTTCTGGTTTTCTAATCCTGTTCCTGGGATCTTCTGCTCCGAAAAATCGTGTTCTTTCTCGTATTGAATGATGGAATCGCATCACTCAATGCAGTTCTAATCATGCCATGTGGTATGTAAACAGCGTAACCGGTCATACGTTAACAATAAATAAATTCATTGTGTGCAATGTTAACACCCTCTGCCCGATAAAGGTAAATATGCGCCGAGAATGGCATATTACGCATAAATATAAGAGCACTTCTGAAACGAGATAAAACACGCTGCGCGAGTTTTATCTCGTTATCGCGACGCTCGCCGCACACGAATACTTCGCATTCGGCTGCGGCTCACTGTTCGCGTAAAAAATAGAAGGGCGGCGAAGCCGCTCCGGACAGTCCCGGAGCAGCTTTGCCGCCCTTCTGGCATGATAACCAGTTGCATAAAAAATGTATTTAATTATCGAATCGCTTTTCTGAGCCGATTCCACATCACGGTTTGTTAACTTTCGTGATGCCTGTTATCCATGCCGGATACCGAGATACATTGAAAGATCCTCACGATTTGTTAACTTTCGTAATGTCTGTTACCTCGAGAACATCTTCCCGAACCTTGAAACCGATCTCATAGCCCGCATATTCCATTCCATATCTTCTCTCCGGATCGGCCTGATAAGACGGACGCGGATCCTGAGCTAGTACCTGGCGCAGCGATCCGGCCTTTTCCAGCGGAAATCCGCTGTCCGCAAGAAGCTCTTCCCCAAGTCTTACCTCCAGACGGTAGTCTCTTGTATCGCCGGTGAAGCCTTCCAATGCGTCTTCGTGAATGTCGGCATATGGAATATATGGCTTGATATCATATATCGGCGTTCCGTCCATCAGATCCGCTCCGCTGACATGAAGAACGGGCCCGATTCCCTCCCGCTCTTCAATCGACTCCAGTTTCACGGACGACAGGCCGAGCGCGTTTGGCCGGAACGGGGAACGGGTGGCAAAAACTCCCACCCTTGTATTTCCTCCCAGCCTTGGCGGACGCACCGTCGCATGCCAGCCGCTGTCTCTGTTCTCCGAGAACTGCCAGATCAGCCACAGGTAATTGAACCTTTCCAGGCCGCGCACCGCTTCCGGCGAGGCATACTCCGGCTCAAAAATAATCTCCGCCTTTGTGTCTGCCAGTCCGCTCTGTCTGGGGATTCCGAACTTACTCGGAAATTCCGAGGATATTGCAGCGATTCTCCGAATCGTGTATTCCTTCATTCCGACTACCGCTTTCTTCCTTCTTCTCTGCCGGCTCGCTTACTTCTTCTCCGCCGGCTCGTTTTCTTCGTCGCCCTTCATTTTCTCAAAGAGGTTGTGTGCCGGCTTCGGAAGCTCGATTCCGATTGCCTCGCGAATCGCCTGACGGACATTTTCCACCGGTACGATGGTCAGATGATCTCTGACCTCCTTCGGTACATCCTCGAGATCTCTCTCATTGTCCTTCGGGATCAGCACCTTTTTCACGCCGGCTCTCTGCGCAGCCATGAGCTTCTCCGGAAGCCCGCCGATCGGAAGTACCTGGCCTCTCAGGGAAATCTCACCGGTCATCGCGAGATCGGAAGGCACCGGTTTGTTATTGACCAGCGATGTCAATGCGGTGAACATGGTAATGCCTGCAGACGGTCCATCCTTCGGAACCGCTCCCTCCGGAACATGGATATGAATATCTCTCTCCCTGAAATTCAGATCGCTGTTGATGTAGTAGGACTTCAGAAGGCTGGCCGCAATGGAGGCCGACTCCTTCATGACATCGCCCAGCTGACCGGTAAGCTTGATCTGTCCGCTACCCCGCATCGCGGTTGTCTCAATAAACAGAATCTCGCCGCCTGCCTGCGTCCACGCAAGTCCGGTCACGATACCGGCCGGATTGTGCTTCTGCACGCGATCGTGAAGAATTCCCTTGTTGCCGAGATATTCCGGCACATCCTTTTCCTTCACAGTGATCTTCTTTGATTTTTCTTTTTTCTCCGTCTTTTCCGTTTCAGCATCCGCCTTTTCAGACGCCGCCGTCTTTTCAGAAGTATTCTCTGCTCCAGCCGCAGTTTCGCATTTTTCCTCTGTTTCAGAGGATGCTCCGGATTCTTCTTCCATCCGCTTCTCTACAAGCTTTGCAGCAACTACTCTGCAGAGCTTGTCCAGCTGCTTTTTCAATCCGCGGACTCCCGCCTCGCTGGTGTATTCCGAGACAATTCTGCGGATTGCGCCGTCCGTTACACTGAGATCCTTCCGTGTAAGACCGGTATCCTCCATCGCTCTCGGCAGGAGATGTTTCTTTGCGATCTGCTCCTTTTCGTAAGGAGTGTAGCCTGAAAGCTGGATTACCTCCATACGATCAAGCAGAGGCTGCGGGATCGTATCCCAGCTGTTTGCCGTGCAGATGAAAAATACATTTGACAAATCATACGGAATATTCATGTAGTGATCGACAAAGGTGTTGTTCTGCTCCGGATCCAGCACCTCCAGCAGTGCGCTCGACGGATCTCCGCTGAATCCTCCTTCGGTCAGCTTATCAACCTCATCCAGAACCACAACCGGATTCATGGCGCCGGAGCGCTTGATTCCCTCCATGATACGTCCGGGCATTGCGCCGACATAGGTTCTCCGATGGCCGCGGATCTCAGCCTCATCTCTTACGCCTCCAAGACTGATCCGGACATACTTTCTGCCCAGCGCCTCGGCAATGCTCTTTCCCATACTGGTCTTACCTGTTCCGGGAGCGCCGACAAGCAGCAGAATCGATCCTTCCTGCTTATTCTTCAGTGCCATGACTGCCAGCTGCTGCAGAATTCTTTCCTTTACTTTATCCAGCCCGTAGTGATCCTTGTCCAGAATCCGTCTGGCCTCCTTCAGATCGACCTTCGGGAGTTCATCCGGTTTCCATTTCAGTGAGGTTACAAAATCCAGATAATTCTCGGAGGATGCACGGTCGGGATCGTTCGGCTGCATCTCCATATAGCGCTTCAGAACCCGGTCAACCTCTTTTCTGGCCTCGGCGGGCATTCCCGATTCCTCGATCTTTCTGCGATAATCGTTTTCTTCCTCCGCCGCATCCGGATCCATGTCATCCAGCTCCTTCTGCAGAAGCCCGATCTGCTTCTCGATGGCGGCCTTCTTGTAAAAATTGCCTTCCGTCGCATTGTATCTGTCGTTCAGGGCCTCCTGCATATCAACGGTACCCTTGAACCGCTTCAGTGCCTCCTCGATCAGAAGCCCTCTCTGTTTCATCGAGTCTGTCTCCAGAAGCGCATATTTTTCATCCGGACTCATATCCAGGAACTGGCAGAACATCGCTCCCAGTTCATTGATGCTCTTGCATCTCTCCACATAGCCGGCCGCCATCTGCCCGCCCTGAAAATGGGTGGTGAGCTCGGTGATGTCTTTCTTCAGGGTGTCGAGAAGGTCCTTCTCACCCTTGAGCGTGATATCCAGGACCTCGTCCTTCGGTTCAAAGGTTGCCTCCAGAATGTCACCATTTCCAGTGAGGCTGGTGATCTCCACCTTCTCCCGGGTTCTGGCGTGCACCCGGTATCCAACCTTTGTTGAATTGATGTCCAGTACATCTGCGAGCACGCCCAGACCATAGACATCGCTCATGGTCAGCTCCATCTTGCCCTTTGCTTCTTTCATCGGTACGATCAGTACCTTGTTGTCATCAATCTTGATGCGGCTCTTCTCATCCTCGTTCAGTTCCTCAACGCCAAGCTGATAATCGACGTCAGGGAGTATTACTGTATCATATGAAGGTATAACCAGATAACTTTTCATACTCGTTCCTCTTTTCTGCAATCTCCAGAGAAATCAAGCTCTCTGTTGCCGTAACTGTCCCTGCCCTCTGCAGGTGTGTTAGCACTCATTAATATTGAGTGCTAATTATATGTAGTATAGCATAATTACCGGCGTTGTCAACGATTGTGAACAATTTAATTTCAAAAAACAGGAAAGAGACCTATGTTCTTCAGGCTCCGATATACCTGCACGCTGCAAGTGCCGCAACCGCTCCGTCCGCCGCAGCGGTTGTCAACTGCCGGACTGTCTTGGTGCGGCAGTCTCCCGCGGTGAAGATGCCGGGAGTTCTTGTAGCGCAGTCTTCTCCGGCTTCGATATAGCCGGCCGGAGCAAGGTCTACTTCATCCGCAAATGCCTTGTTGTCCGGCACCTGACCGATCGCGACAAACAGACCGCTCACCGGAAGCTCTTTCTTTTCTCCGGAAATCTTGTCCGTCACCTCGACCGCGGTGAGCTTATCGCTTCCGATCAGCCCGGTCACATTGCTGTTCAGAACAAATTCTACATTGTTTTTCTGCTTCAGCTTCTCCACATCCGCCGCGTCGCCCCGGAACTGATCTCTTCTGTGAATCAGATAAACCCTGTTGCAGATATCTGCCAGATACAGGGCATCTTCAAGTGCCGTATTGCCTCCGCCATTCACAGCAACATCCTGCCCCTTGAAAAAGGAGCCGTCACAGGTAGCGCAGTAGGAAACTCCCTTTCCGGTCAGTTCCTCTTCTCTGTCAATTCCGAGCGTACGGTTTTTCGCTCCGGTTGCCAGAATCACCGCCTTGCAGTGATATTCTCTCTTTCTGGTCTCGACAATCTTCCCGCCATCATCCTGCCGGATGCCGAGGGCTCTTTCGTAGCGGAATCTCGCCCCGAGATCGATCGCCTGCTGATAAAGTCCTGTTGCAAAATCATACCCGCTGACATGCGCAAGTCCGGGATAGTTCTCGATGTCCGGCGTGTTCACGATCTGTCCGCCGTACGCCTTCGCCTCCAGCACAATTACCTGCTTTCCGGCGCGCACCGCATAGATCGCAGCGGTCAGCCCGGCGGTCCCGCCTCCAATGATTACAATATCTGTTGTGACCTGTTTCTTTTCTTCTGTCATATCAAATAGCCCGCCTTTCTGTATATTTTTCAAATTTCTGTCTTCATCTGCCAAGCTTCTTATATTGTACATGACCCGTTATTGCGTATGACCTGTTATTGCGCATGACCTGTACAGGATTAATATCTGTTCCTTTGTCAGAATTCATGCCGTAATTGCATCCCAGATTTACTTCTTAACCTTGTTCATGAATTCTTGCTGTACTCTCATTAGAAGACAGCAGAAATGAAATTATATTGTGTGCAATTAATTATGAGATCATAATACTAACCCTGCCAGCATTTGTCAAGCACCCGTTTCCCCCTCTGCCATCGATTGTATAAGTCCAGTCGCAATGTTCTTGGACCACGGAGACTTACTGT
Source organism: Bilifractor sp. LCP21S3_F8 (assembly GCF_052117805.1). Taxonomy (NCBI): domain Bacteria; kingdom Bacillati; phylum Bacillota; class Clostridia; order Lachnospirales; family Lachnospiraceae; genus Bilifractor; species Bilifractor sp. LCP21S3_F8. The sequence continues at coordinate 29,433 of NZ_JBQKIK010000009.1, forward strand.
ATAAGCTCTTCGAAAGCGCATACAGGCCGCCTGTCGCGAAGCGTGTGTAAGAAACTGAATGCGATTTTGAAGGCTGCAGATATGAGATGGAGTATTAAAAAAGCGGAAATCCTTCGCTTCTTGTCCGGAGTCCCGCTTCCATTAATATTATTCTGCTTTTATATCTGCTTTTATACAGCCCGCTTTTTACGGCTTGATCACACGTGGACCCCTGAGGCGCAATCGCTTACTCTTTCTGAAAATCACCAATAACGACGATGCGCCGATCACTCCTGCACAGATGATACCCATTATGAGATAGAGCCAGACAGGTATCCCATACACCTGTTGTTCTTCTGACCGATACGAGTTACCCGCCATGTCGGTCAGTACAATCTGCACTTTATGTTTCCGAAGTCCGGTCAGTCTGACGGTTCCCTGATAGTTCGTCACATCCGGAATCTCCGAGATCTCCTGGTGCAGCTTTCCGTCCACAAGAACCCTGATATTCTTCAGGCGAATCGCATCGAATGCCTGATATCGGAGAATATTTTCTGCATGGACCTTCATGGACCGTTCCGCCTGCCGGATAAAATTCACCTCTGGATTTGTGGAATCCACCCGGAAAAAGATCGGTTTCTGATAATAATCCATGCTGTCCGGCTTATTTCCTGCTTCATCTGCGGAAGAAACCGATACCTGATAGATCCCGTCCTTCTCAAAATTCTTTCGGCTGATGATGTAATCATAGCGATACCACCCCTTACGGTCTTCCTGCTTATGTTTTTCCTTCTCACGATCTTCCTGTTTATCATCTTCACCACTGTGCACTTCACATAACACCTGCTCCAGTGGTTCTCCATCCCTGATTATCTCAACTTTCAGTGATTTTGCGACGAGCCTGTCCGGATTATATTCGGAAATAACCAGATCCTCTTCTACACTCCGGACGTAAGAATCCTGAAGATCCTTGCAGCTCTGACTGTAAACATAGACGGAGCCAAAGCGATTCACCTTAAATGGAATATACCGGGAAGCGGTATTTCCCTCTTCATCCTCATAAGTCACAGCTATTCTATAATATCCATCATTATCCGGAATTTCCTGCAGGATCTTGCCTGTATCTTCTCTGGAAAGAATTTCCATCTCCCATGGTTCTTCCGTTGCCCGATTACCTTCCCCCGCAGCTTCCGTTGTTCCCGACACGCGGTTTGGTACAATCTCCCGAGTCACCAGAACCTCATTCTCCTGACCACCCGCATTCCCTGTGGCTGTTCCGTTCTCCCGGATCAATTGTATCTTCACTTTAACCGGCTTTGCCGCCTCCAATGCAGTTCCTTCCAGCCTGAGAACCATCTTGTTTTTTCCATCGCTGTCCTTATTCTCACTGATTCCTATTCTGGCTGAATCCAGCATGTTCTTCAATTTCTCTGTATTCAGAACCTGCTGTACTTTCTTCTGTTCTTCAGCCCCGACCGCTGTTTCTTCCACCTTTACTGCCGTGGTCTGTTCCCCTGTCTCACCTGACTTTTCTTCCTTTTTATCTGTGTTTATCTGTTCATAGGTTTCCGGTACCGTAACTTCCGGCTGTTCCTCAGCTGGTTTCTCCTTCCGTTCTCCTGACGGTTTTTCTTTCTGCTCTGCACCCCGCTCCTTCGTCTGTTCCGCTGCCGGTTGTTCTTTCTGCTCTGTTACCCTTTCCTTCGTCTGTTCCGCTGCCGGCTTCTCTTTCTGCTCAGCTGTCGGCGGCTCCTTCTCCTCTCCTGCAGGCTGCTCCTTCTGCTTCGCTGCCGACTGCTCCTCTGTCGAAGATTCTCTCTCCTTTCGTTTCAGCTCCTCCTGGCTGCGGACACTTTGAATCATATCATCCTTTTCTTTTGATTTTTCCGGATCTGCGCTGTTCATCTCTCCAGTTTCCGGTTTGGTGCTTGTTAACTCACCGATCTTCGTTTCATCACTTTTTGACTCTGTGCTCTGTGGTTCGTTTTTTTCTGATTCTGTGATATTTGATTCCGCTTTGTTTCCAACCGGTCTTTCTTCCTTTGCTTCTTCCGGCTTTTTGTCACTATCTCCTTCTTCCAGACTTTGTGAAGGCAGTTCTGATTTCGTATTTTTTTCTTTCCTATCCGAATCGTTTTTCTCTATCTCTACATCTTCTCCTGCAGCATGATCGATATTCTGATCTGCATCTTCGTCTTTTGTATCCGTATCTTTTTTCTGTTCTTCTACTTCCTCTGCCGCAGCATGATCCATCTCCTGGTCCTCGGTGTCTTCTGTTCCAATGTTTTCTCCAACATCATTTCTGTTCTCCGCTTTCTCTATGCTCACTTTCTTTTCTGAATCTGCAGAAGAAGGTTTTTTCAGGTCCTTCTCCCTCTTTTCGTTTTCCGATGAAAAATCTTCTTCCATCATGGGCGGGGACTCCTGAACCGGATTCTCGCCTGTTTCCGTATCCACGATTTCTTCCTGAACCGGATCCATATTTGTTTCCGTATTTATGATTTTTTCCGGATTCAAGTTTCCCGCTAAACCGGTGCTGTCTGTTTCTTCTTTTACACTATCTTCTGCCGCCTCCACAGTTGTTTCTGTGTCTGTCTGCACCCCCGAACCGTTCATGATCAAAGCGCCTGCCAATAGCAATAACACAAACCTTTGTTTCATCTTCCTTCACCTGCCTTCCGTCTTCCAACTATAGCTGAGCGCCACGGTCTCGCTCTCGCTCTCTGCATCTGCCCCGAGGGCTTCCGTCACATTGTCTCCAGTGCTATCGAAAACCTCAGCCAATATTTTTTCTTCTGTCGCTCTGTCGGATACCAGATCCGCTGTATTTTCTTCATCCCTGCACGGAGATGCTTCTTCCGCATCATCAATGTCCTGATATTTTTCTTTGGCAAAGAGCTTCCATCGTCTTTTCTTTACCGGATTCACCTGTCCCATAACTGCATTTTCCTCGCGGTCTGTCCGGATCTGCTGCCAGATCCGGAAACGGATTCCCAGAAAAACTGTAAATGCAATTCCCGCCCCGGAAAAACCAAACAGGATCTCCGAAATCATGTATAATTGCTGCGTACCTGCCCTCACACTTTCCTCCCCTTTGTATTCCTATATATATAAGATGCGAATCCGTCACTCTTTTCCGTTTTGTTCCTGTTTTTTCTGCTCCGCTTCTCTCGCTCTCCTCTGCTCTTCCTGCTCTGCTTTTCTTCTCTGCTCGGTATTTTCCCAGGTTCTGTCCAGATTCTCATGATATTCAGAAAAACACTCCAGGAGTTTCTCCTGCAGCTGAACGGATTTCTGCTGCGTTACGGGCAGTGCGCGGACTTTTTCCATCAATTGATCCAGGAGATCCAGAACCTCCTCCCTTTTGATTCCGCAGGACGCCATTCCTTTCCGGTAAGCATTGATCAGATTTCCGAATTCCTCATACATGATCATCCGAACATAGTCGGCATCCTCTGTCTGGTAATCCTCAAGCTGAAGAATATTCATTCTGACCGACTCCAGCAGCTTCTGGTAATCTTCCAGAGAAGGTTCCCGAACACTGGTATTGTCAAATGCGAATCGTATACAGAAGGTACAGAAGGATGCATAATATCCGGCTCTGACGGAAACCTCCCCGTTTTCCTTCTCCTCTGCAGCCTCCTGGAAAAACGGCTGTGCCTTCAGCACTCTGTTTCGAAAGGAATCATCCCCGCCGGAGTATAAATACAAATACAGAATTCCTGCCTCTAAGGACAGTTTCTGATAAGCTCCCGACTTGCTGTTCTTTTTCAAAGCCGCCTCGTTGGTACTCCATGCTTCCAGAAAAATCCGGCTTTCCGCCTCTCCGAAGACCCCTTTTTCACGATATACCTCTAACAGCTTCTGATAGGCCCGGACATCTCCTCCATCTATCTCAATCGCATCCAGGTAACTTCTGATCCTGTCCTCCGCAGGCAGAGCCTGTGAGATACTAATCCTTCTCTCATAATTTCTCTCGTTCAGCTGTACAGCAGCTACATTGCAGGCCAGACCGCCCAGGCAGCATCCGGCAGCCATGACCGCTGAAAGATAAAATAAAGCAGTCCGTCTTTTCTGTTTTCTGCGCACACTGGAAATTGTTCGCTCCGGATGCCTGAGATCAAAGATCAGTGCGCGGCAGTCCGGATACCGCTGATCCGGTGCAAACGCCAGACAGCGGTTTAGTATGGTTTCTGTGCTTTCCGAAATCTCCGGACGGATCTTCCGGATCGGATGGTATTGGTATTGATAGGGATCTTTTCCCGGAGATATTCCGGTCAGAAGTTCAAAGATGGTAATTCCAAGAGAATAAATGTCCGAGCGGGGATCTGTCTGCGCATGGCCGTACTGCTCCGGAGCGGCATATCCATTCGTTCCGAGCGCAATTGTATCTGTCTGATTCTTGTATTTGTATTCCCTCGCAATCCCGAAATCGATAAGTTTGAGAAATCCCTCCGGTGTCTGCATGATATTGCCGGGCTTCATATCCCGATAGATAATCGGAGGATTCTGACGATGTAAATATTCCAGCACCTCAGCCAGCTGAAGAAACCAGTTCATGACCTGGTCTTCCGGAAAGGATTTCTGCCGTTTCAGCAGACGGTCCAGAGATTCCCCGGTCACATAGTCCAGAACAATGCAAACCGACTCATCCCTGTCAATAATGTCCACAATTCTCGGCAATGCGGGGTGATCAAGCTTCTTCATCATCTCTGCTTCCGCCAGGAGTGAGCTCACCGCCACCTTGTGTTCACCGTCCTGCCCGTCCTTCCGGATTTCCTTCACAGCCCAGCTCTTATGGAGTCTGACATCCATCGCCAGATACACTCTGGCCATCCCGCCTCGTCCGATTTCCTTCAGGATCTCATAACGTCCGTCCAGAATCTGTCCTGTAAACATTCTGCGCCCCTTCACACATCTCATATACCGCATCAAGCAGCATATGCAGGTTCTCAGCCGCCTCTCCTGCGTAAATCCTGCCATGCTCTCTGCAGAAATCCGCATTGTCTCCCATCCAGCATCCGGCAGAGTTGTCCAGGATCTCGGCCATTCTCTTAATCAGATCCTGCATCTCAAGCGTATAGTGCTCCACCGTCCGGAGACGTCCTGCCCTTTCGTCTGGAAAAAACATTTTTCACACCCCTCCCTGAAAAACTCTTCGCAAAAACTCACGTGATGCCAAGGTCAAAAGAAAGCCGTGTTTATCGCAATTCATCCCTTCACCTATAGTGATGAGGGATTTCTTGCTCACGACATGTTAAACTGCCTGAGACATATGCTGCAGCATTCCGTACAGCAGTACCTTCATGCGCACCGTGTTGCGGCGCAGCTCAGCAAGCTCCTCCTCCATACGAAGAGAACAGGAAGCCACATCTTCTTCGTCAGATGGGTACATTGCTTCCAGAGATCGGATTTCTTCCCTCAGCTTTTTCATACAATTTTCTGTCTGCTCAAATAGCAACAACAACTCTTTCATAACATCCCCCTCTCTTTGCATTCCTGCGCCTGTCTGCCTGTGCAGATACACGCATGCGCAGCGTTTGTCCAAAATCTGATTTACTGCTGTTTATATACGGTTCTGTGCCGATAATATATATAGTCAGGTATTACGAGTTCCACTTCACGTTAGAAATCACGTACTGCCAGTTCCATTTCGTGGGATCACATCCGCCAGAACAGCTGATGTCAAAAAGAATAAGAAAAAAGAATGCTTCCCGTGTACTTCGGGAATTACTTTAAGTATAGCATGCTGCGTCCCGTTGAAAAGTATCTCTGAATGACCAAATCATACAAAAATATCACCGAATCCTTGTGCAAAAAGCCGTCGCAAATTCTAATTTCAAATGTGAAAAAAACGCTATTGATTCCAAATCCAGCAATCGAATAATCGAATAATCGAATTTAAACTCAAACAGACGCATTGGTTGCTATTTTTTTACTGGAAGGATATAATACAAGATCACGGAAATATGTAATAAAGAAAGGCAGAAAATGAGTATACAGACAGTTACTCCCGCAGAACTTGAGACCTGGGCTGCGGAAGATTATATAATCATTGACGTGCGTGACGAAAGTGCATACCAGCTCGGCAATATTCCGGGCTCTGTGCGCATTTCCAGACAGGACCTCCTGAACGGCAGCTTTCAGCTGCCGAAGAACAAAAAACTGGTCCTCTATTGTATGTTCGGCGTACTGAGCAGGGACCCCGCCGAGAAGCTTCTGGCCGAAGGCTATGACGCCTACCATCTGGACGGCGGCTACGGAAACTGGCTTGTGCGCGTCATGAAGTCCGAATCCGGGAATGAACAGCGCCGCACTGAGATTGAGAAAAGTCTCCGTAAGCGCTTCAAGCATGACATTATGGGCCGCTTCGTCAAAGCAATCATCGACTATGACCTCATCCGCCCGAACGACAAGATCGCGGTCTGCATCTCAGGCGGCAAGGACTCCATGCTCATGGCGATGCTTTTCAAGGAGCTGAAGAGGCGGAACAAGATTCCCTTTGAAGTGGTATATCTGTGCATGGACCCGGGCTACAGCGAGACAACGCTCGGCATGATTCAGGGAAACGCCGGTCTTCTCGGAATTCCCCTCACCATGTTCCAGACCCGGATCTTTGACGCGGTTGATAATATCCCGAAATCTCCCTGTTACATCTGCGCCAGAATGCGCCGGGGCTATCTGTACCGACAGGCAAAGGATCTCGGCTGCAATAAGATTGCGCTCGGACATCATTACGACGATGTAATCGAAACAACCCTGATGAGTATTCTCTACAGCGGTCAGACGCAGACCATGATGCCCAAGCTTCACAGCACAAATTTCGAGGGAATGGAGCTGATTCGTCCTCTTTATCTGATCCGTGAAGATGACATCAAGGCATGGAGAGACACGAACGGTCTCCAGTTCATCCGGTGCGCCTGCCATTTCACCGACACCTGCTCTGTTGACGGACACGGCGGCACCGGATCAAAGCGGCTCGAAGCCAAGCGGCTGATTGCCCAGCTCAAGAAAACGACCCCTTCCGTAGAGGGCAATATCTTCCGCAGTATGGAAAACATCTGTATGAACGCGGTGCTGGGCTACAAGGATCACGAGGGAAAACGTCACAGTTTCCTGGATACCTACGATATGACGGAGCTTCCTGAGATGCCCGGCGCAGAGTCATCTTCCGCTGCAGAAGCCGCTCCTCGCGGAAAGCAGAAGAACTCTCCGTTCTGACATTTATCTGTCTCCACGCAGAATTCTTCCACGCCCGGCAAATAAGCGCACATACGCACGGTCGGCTATCTGTCTCCGCACTCCATGCGGAATTGTTCCGCGCCCGGCACTTGATCGAACATGCGCCCACCCCCAACGAGATAAAACACGCTGCGCGAGTTTTATCTCGCTATCGCGACGCTCGCCGCACACGAATACTTCGCATTCGGCTGCGGCTCACTGTTCGCGTAAAAAAACAGCAGCCCCATGGAAATTTACTTTCCATATGGCTGCTGTTTTTTCTCATAGATCTATTTGCCCTGTAAAAACCGTCTCGGCAGGACCGGTCATGTAGACGCGGTTCTCCTTCTGATCCCATTCGATGGTCAGATCTCCGCCCCGGAGCTTCACGGTAACCGGGACATCATCCCTTACCTTTTTGTTCAGGATCGACGCGACCGCCGCTGCGCACGACCCGGTACCGCAGGCCAGCGTCTCACCGGAGCCTCTCTCCCACACGCGCATCTGTATCGTGTCATCGCTGAGAACCCGGATAAATTCAGTGTTCACCTGCTCGGGGAAGATTGCGTTTTTCTCAAACTTCGGACCGATCTCCTCGATTTTCAGATGATCCACGTCATCCATGAACACCACCGCGTGCGGATTTCCCATAGATACCGCCGTAAAGCGATACTCCTTTCCGTCAATCATAATCGGTTCATCAATTGCCCTCTCCTTGTCCGAAAGCACAGGAACCTTCGCCGCTGTCAGTTCCGCCGGTCCCATATTGACGCGCACCGTCTTCGTCTTTCCATTCTCCACTGTCAGATCCAGAATCTTGATGCCGCTCTGGGTATCAATCTTCATTCTCGTCTTCGGTACGATTCCATTGTCGTATACATATTTCGCCACACAGCGGATTCCGTTTCCGCACATCTTTGCCCGGGAGCCGTCCGCATTGTAGATATCCATTTCACAGTCCGCCTTCTCTGAAGGTTTGATCAGAATCAGACCATCTGATCCGATCCCGAAATGGCGGTCACTCACCCGGATGGCAACCTCCGACGGATTGTCCACCTGTTCCTCAAAACAGTTCACATATACATAATCATTGCCGCAGCCATGCATTTTTGTAAATTTCATGCCTTCATCTCCTTCCGCGTCCGCTCACTCTTTATTCTCCGGGCTCCTTACCGCGTCCGCTCACCCTTTATTCTCCGGGCTCTTCCGCGTCCGCTCACCCTTTATTCTCCGGGCTCCTTTCCGCGTCCGCTTACTTTTCATTTTCCTTCCCGTTCTGATTCTCCCGGATCCGGAAGTAAATCTGCTTCTGTCCGTTCACGTCCTTCCGTTCCTCCCATTCATAGGAGCCCAGCGACTTGATAAAAGCCGTGAATTTGTTGTATCCGAAGTTCCGCACATCAAATTCCGGCATCCGTCTGGACAGCTGATCGCCAAGTTTTCCGGAAAAAATCCAGTTGTCCTCGTCCGAGAATTTCTCGATGATCGTATTGAGCGCATTGCGGACACGGCTGAGGTCCTTCTGCCGCTTCTTCTCCAGCTCCCGTTCTTCCTTTGTCTTCGTCTTTCTGACCGTTTTCTTCTTTGCCGCCGCCTTCGCGGACTTTCGCGCTGCCAGAGATTTCTCCGCAGCCGCGGCAGCCTCTGCCTCCGCCTCAGACTCCGCTTCTGCCTCGGCATCCGCCGCCTCCTGCTGCTTCTGCTCGTAGAGCATATCCAGATACTTGAACTGGTTGCAGGCGGTGATGAACGGCATCGGTGTCTTAGTCTCGCCCATCCCGATCACCTGCTTCCCGGCCTCCCGCAGTCTCGCCACCAGCCGGGTAAAATCGCTGTCCGAAGAGACAATCACAAATCCATCGACGGTATTGGAGTACAGGATATCCATGGCATCGATGATCATCGCCGAATCCGTCGAATTTTTTCCTGTCGTGTAGCTGTACTGCTGGATCGGGATGATGGAATTATTCAGCAGGACCTGCTTCCAGGAATTCATCCGCTGACTTGTCCAGTCACCGTAGATTCTCTTATAGGTCGCAATTCCGTTATTAGAAGTCTCCTCCAGAATAATCTTGATGTACTTCTCCGACACATTGTCCGCGTCAATCAGAACAGCGAACTTCAACTCATTATCCATATTTTTTCCTTTTAATATAAAAAAATCACTCTTAAATTTTCATAGAAATCGCATAAAATAAAAAGACAGAATCAGTATAACATTCTGCGCCCGATTCCGCAAACGATCCGAAAAGTCACAGGTTTCGATTGTTCTTGCCCGGTTCTGCTGATCACTTCTTCCGTCCGGCTTTGCGAATACGGGTAACAGAAAAATCACAAGAAAACATAGGAAAAAGCAAAAGAGAAAGCCTTACAAGGAGGTATTTTGAATGAACAGACACGCTATCGCCTTACAAATCAGACCGGAAAAATTTAACGACTTCCGTTCCGGACTCGGAAGAGTCTGGAACCGTCTCACCCGACTAATGGATGACCTGGAAATCAGCAATTTCAGTCTCTGGAACATCGAGGATCTTGTCTTTGGCTACTACGAGACAGATCCCCTTTCTCCGACTCCTTCCGAACATCAGAAAGCGGAATTCCGCTCCCTCGAAGCCGAAGTGGGAGATTCCTACCGGTGGATCTCCGGACCTGATCAGGAGATGCGCCTGATGTACCATGACTTCGGAATCGTCCGTCCGAATAAGGAGCTGATCCGCCACCGGGTATTTGTGACAAAGCTCAAGGGCGATTTTCAGGAGGAGTACAAGAGACGCCACGACGGTCTGATCGCCGCCCGCCAGGGCAAGGTGGATCCCGGTCCGGACAGCAACTTCTCCATCTGGAATGCGGAGGACTACATCTTTGGCTACGATGAAATCGACACCACCATGGAAACCGCAGAAACGGAAGAAGGACGTCAGGCCACTATTCAATGGGAGACAAAGATGCTCGAAATCATGAGCTGGTACACCGACGATGTGGACTGGATCACGGGAGAACATCACCCGCACATCGTACGGATCGGCTGTCACAACTGAACTTTTTCCGGGACTTTCACCCTCCCTCTGACTTGCGCATACGCACATAACAGAAAGGCTTATTGAATACTGGAGAAAAGTCCGCATGCTCTCCCGCTGCCATGTGTCTGCTCACATGACAGAAAGGATTATTGAATACTGGAGAAAAGTCCGCATGCTTTATAAAAAGTACGGTCAGGAATATAAATCCTGAGAATAGCAATCCTGAACATACCGGATAAAGGCACGAACAGAGTTCGATTCATACCGCTGATTATTCAGAAGAATGTAGAATCTTCTGAAAATCAGCGGCGAATTCATTTTATAGCAGCGAAGATGGAGATTCGCATGCTGAATCAGACGGTCGCTGATGAACGTAGCCGCAAATCCCTGATCCGCGAGATGAAACGCAGTGACCATCTGTGATATTTTCAGTTTAACATGAGGCTCGATTCCGCATTCATGAAAGAGACTTTCAGAACGCTCATACAGATTATTCCCCTCCTTCAACAAAATAAACTCTTCCTCCTGGAACTCCCTCAGCGAAACACAGGGGCAGTCCGGATCCAGATGCTTCCTGTTCATGATGTCTTCTGCTGTCAGACTGCAGTCTGAAAATTTACTGTTGATCATATCCTCCTCAGGAACCGCCATCAGCACAATATCCGAAAAAACCGGATAACCCGCAAAATTCACAAGCACCCTGGGGTCACAGTTGAACGTAAGATCAATCTCTCTTTTTTTCAGCAGCTCGACCATCGCGCTGGAACTGCCTTCGACCAGCTCCAGCTCAATTCCCGGATACTTTTCACTGAATCCTTTCAGAATCGGCGCCAGAATATAAGAATTCATATAATGTGTTGCGCCAATGACAATTTTTCCTTTCTTCAGGTCTCTGATGTCTTCAAACTGCTGTTCCAGATCCTGTTCCAGGTTCTTCATTTTCTCAATGGCATCAATATAAATTCTCCCGGCATGTGTAAGCGTCACCGGACGAGTGCTTCGATCAAATAACGGCATGCCGATTGCGGACTCAGCCTTCGCAACGGCAATACTGAGCGCCGGCTGAGTAATGAACAGTCTCTCGGCAGCCTTGGAAAAGCTGCCTGTACGGTAAATCTCATATACATATCTCATCTCGAGCTCCATTTTTCCTCTCCTTTCCGACGAATACGAGACGAAGCCAGACATATGGATCCATCGTATTCCTCACTCGCTGCCAGGAAGCCCGTAACCTTCACGAACCTCCATTTTTCACCATTCGTTGGTTTTCGTCGCTTCTTATTATAAGTTATAACTTATATATATGTAAATATCATTAATTAGATTTAATCTTGTTTCTGTGATATCTTTTCTATCAGAAAACATTCATATGAAATTTTGTATTGCAGCCTATAACAGCGCCGGATTGCTCTGTGCTCCGCACCTCCCGCAATCCTGCCGAAATTTCTGAAAGGAGTCTGAAATGAACGTAAACGCATTGCTGATGGATGAGAATGACAACGTGGTTACATTGGTGAAAAAGGTTTCAAAGGGTGAGGCCGTGATTTTTCAGCGGGGAAAAGAAGCTGTAACGATCTATGCCGCAGAAGATATCCCCTTTTGCCATAAAATCGCGATAAAGGATCTCAAATCCGGTGACGAGGTTCTGAAATATGGCGAAAGCCTCGGCCGGCTCATTGCTGATGTCTCCGCAGGATGCTGGGTGAATGACCAGAACCTGAAAAGTATACTGAGAGATTATAACAGCGAACTCTGTTCGGACGATTTTGTCATGAGTGCCAGACAGTCTCCCCGGTACCCCGGCCTGGAGCCGTTGAAGTTCTGGGGCTACAGACGCGCAGAAGGCCGTCCCGGTATTCGGAATCATATTCTGATCCTTCCGACCTGTGCATGCGGAAGTGAGACAAGCCGGATTGTAGCAAGTCAGGTTCGCGGAGCCGTAAATATCGTATTTAATACCGGCTGCTCTGATGTCGCCGCAAATACGGAAATGTCCCAGAAGGTACTGACCGGTTTTGCCTGCAATCCGAATGTCTATGGAGTTGTCATCATCGGGCTCGGATGCGAAACCGTCGGACATAAGGCACTTGCGGAAAAAATCCGGAAAATGACCTCTAAACCCATCGCTCACTTCGGAATTCAGGACGAAGGCGGCACTCTGAAAACAATTGAAAAGGCGGTACGTGCCGCGAGAGAAATGGCAATGGAAGCCGGTCTCCAGCAGAAGGAACAATTCGATCTATCAGAACTCTTATTGGGAATAGAGTGCGGCGGATCCGACGCGACCTCCGGCATCGCCAGCAATCCATCCGTCGGCGAGCTTTCGGATGAGCTTGTCGATCTCGGCGCGACCACCATCATGTCCGAGTCCATTGAATGGATCGGCGGTGAGCACGTTCTCGCGAAGCGGGCATCTGATTACAGAATCCACAATGACATCATCAATGTCTGTCAGGCATACGAAGAGCATCTGAAAGCCGCAGGGCAGGACTGCAGGGCAGGTCAGCCTACACCGGGCAATAAAGCCGGTGGTCTTTCCACTCTGGATGAAAAGAGCCTGGGATGCATCCGCAAGGGCGGCACCCGTCCGATCACAGAAGTTCTTCCGCAGGCAGTGGCTCCTTCGCAGAAAGGTGCCGTCGTTATGGATACCGCCGGATATGACATCTCATCCGTCACCTCGATGGTAGCGGCGGGCTGCCAGGCTGTGATCTTTACAACCGGCCGCGGAACCCCGACCGGAAATGCCATTGCTCCGGTACTGAAGGTCACCGCGAATGAACAGACCTACCAAAAGATGGAGGACAATATGGATGTCGATCTGTCCGGAATCATCCGCGGGGAGGTCAGCTATCAGCAGGAGGGACACCGCCTTCTCGAAATCATTCACAACATCTGCAATGGCCAGCTTACGAAAGCAGAAGCTTACGGTTTCTCAGATATCGCAGTCGATCACGTCTGCAGATATGTCTGATCAAATCTTATCAATAGAAGTAAAGGGGGATAAAAAATGTCACAGGCTGCTATTACATTGATCATTCTGGTCGTAGCAATTGTGCTTTTCATTTCAGACACTCTCCCGATGGGACTGATTGCTTTCTGCGTTCCGCTGGCACTCTACTTCACCGGGATTATCACAATTGACGACATTTTTTCCAGCGTCATCAACGAAAATGTTCTTCTGATTCTGGGAATGTGCGTGATCGGCGCTGCATTTTTCAAAACGGGACTTGCTTACTCCACCAGCCAGCTTCTTCTGAAGCGGACAAAAAGCCAGCGTGGACTGATGGTCGTAATATTCCTGCTTTCCGGCATTATGTCCGGTTTTGTCTCCAACAGCGGCACTGTAGCGATTCTGATCCCGATCGTCATGGGAATTGCGGGCGGCTCCGGCATCAAGCCAATCAAGCTGCTGATTCCACTTGTCAGCGGCGCAACCATTGGCGCAGACATCTCAATCATCGGCTCTCCGGGAAACCTCATTGCAAAAAATACAATTGAAGAGTTCAGCCATGGATCAATGTCTGTCGGTTTCTTTGAATATGCAAAGCTTGGAATCCCTATGCTCGCAGCAGTGGCCGTCCTCTTCTACTTCCTGGGGGATAAGCTTATTGCCAACCGGGAAGCGGGGAGAACGATGCAGGCCTCTCAGGATTACAGCTCAATTCCCAGATGGAAACGCACCCTCACTCTGGTCGTGATGATTCTCACTATCATCGGAATGGTGGCAAAGGATTATCTCTCCTTCCTGCCTCCTATCCACGTAACCGCCTGCTGCGGTGCTGTTATCCTTGTCCTCTTCAGAGTACTCACGGAAAAAGAAGCTTTTCAGTCCTTTGAGATCCGAACCGTTTTCATGCTGGCATTCATGATGCCCCTCGGCAATGCAATGAATGAAACGGGCGCAGGAAAAATGATCGCAGATGCCGTAATATCACTGACAGGACATTCCAGTCCCATGATTCTGATGGCTACCATCTGGCTTCTGACCTGGGTGCTCACTCAGGTAATGAGCAATACGGCCGCCTGCACCTTGCTCTGCCCCATCGGATGGAGCATTGCGGAAGCGCTCGGTGCGGATCCCCGGGCAGTTGTCATTGCCGTATTTATCGCGAGCAGCATCGCTGTCTGCACACCGATGGCAATTCCTGCCAATTCCATGATCATCGATCCGGGAAATGTTCAGTTTAGGGATTTCATAAAGCCGGGGCTTGCCGTCAGTCTGGTTTGTTTCGTGATCAGCATGATTCTGCTGCCCATTTTTTATCCATTTTACTAAAAAATACCGTCCAATAATAAATATGGGCAAAACCCATCGCCGTAATCGGTCCCGGATCCTGCTTACAGCTTCCGGGACCGAGTCAAAAAACATCGTTCTTTCGGCAAAAACTCACCAGCAGTGGAATTTATCATGCTAATGCATTAAACTATGTATTGATCTTTCCCTCTTGAAATGTCATAATCAATAAGAATTAATAAACAGCAGGTGACACCATCATCCATGGTCGTTTACCTGCTGTATCACATATGCATTCCGGAATTATGCAAAATGAATACGATAAATACAATGGAAAAGAGGATGATGTCATGTCAAAGTGGGAGAATAATGTACGCAGAGTAGTCCCCTATGTAGCCGGTGAGCAGCCGAAGAACCAGCCGGATATGGTGAAACTGAACACAAACGAGAATCCTTACCCGCCGTCGCCGAAGGTCGCCGAGGCTTTGCAAAAAATCTCCATCGACGACATGCGTCTGTATCCCGACCCGGCGGCGGCAGACCTTGTAAACGCTATCGCAGAACAGTATCAGGTAAAGCCTTCTCAGGTTTTCGTCGGCGTCGGCTCTGATGATGTGCTCGCGATGGCCTTTCAAACATATTTTAACTCTGACAAGCCGATCCTGTTCCCGGACATCACCTATTCCTTCTACGATGTCTGGGCAGACTGTTTCCGCATCCCCTACAAGCAGATCCCGCTGGATGAAAACTTTGCGATCAATCCGGCGGATTACGCGCAGGAAAACGGCGGAATTGTCTTCCCGAACCCGAATGCCCCGACCGGTCTTGCTCTCTCCCTCGATGTAATTGAGGAGATTCTCAGGGCGAATCCCGACGTAGTCGTAATCGTCGATGAAGCCTACGTCGATTTCGGAGCGGAATCTGCTCTTTCCCTTCTCGGCCGTTATGAAAATCTGCTCGTTGTGCAGACCTTCTCCAAGTCCCGCGCACTCGCCGGCATGCGCATCGGCTACGCGATCGGAAATGAAAAACTCATCAGCTACTTGCAGGATGTAAAATACTCCTTCAACTCCTATACGATGAACCGCACCTCTATCGCTCTAGGCGTCGCAGCTATGGAAGACGAGGCATATCATCAGCAGATTGTACAGAAAATAGTGGAAACAAGAGAATGGTCCAAAGAGGAACTGAAAAAGCGCGGTTTCCACTTTGCAGATTCCTCCTCGAACTTTATTTTTGCAAGACATGAAACAATCCCCGCAAAGGAATTGTTCGAAGCGCTTCGCGAAAAGCATATCTATGTAAGATACTTCAATAAACCCAGAATTGACAACTATCTCCGCATCACCATCGGAACCCGGGAACAGATGCAGAAGCTGTTTGATTTTCTTGACCGGTATATCACTGCGAAATCGGTCTGACACACTTAACCGGCACACAGTGACAGATCTGCCTGCTGCTCTTAACCGGCCTGCTGCTCCTGACGGACACGCTTCCGTCAGGAGCATTTTTTCCACGTCTTCGGATAGAACATGATCAGAACCGGAAGAAGCTCCAGACGTCCCGCCAGCATATCAAAGATCAGAATAATCTTCGAGAAGCAGCTGTATCGCGAAAAGTTCCCGGTCGGTCCGACCACGGAGAATCCCGGACCGATATTATTCAGCGTCGCAGCAACAGCTGACATGTTCGTCTCAAAATCGAAACCGTCAACCGAGATCAGCAGGATCGACAGCCCGAAGATCAGAAAATAGGTCGTGAGAAAGATGTACAGAGATCGCAGTGTCCTGCTTCCCACCGGCGCGCCGTCCATACGCACCTTTTTTACACTTCTCGGGTGAACCAGCTGATACAGCTCAAGGAACATGGATTTCACCGCGACAATGAGACGGCTGACCTTGATTCCTCCTCCGGTACTTCCGGCGCAGGCTCCACAGATCATCAGAAGGAACAGAATCGTCTTCGAGAACGACGGCCATTTGTCAAAATCCGCCGTTGCGAATCCTGTG
The DNA here is from genome assembly GCF_052117805.1 of Bilifractor sp. LCP21S3_F8. Lineage (NCBI taxonomy): Bacteria > Bacillati > Bacillota > Clostridia > Lachnospirales > Lachnospiraceae > Bilifractor > Bilifractor sp. LCP21S3_F8. The sequence continues at coordinate 45,899 of NZ_JBQKIK010000009.1, forward strand.
GTCGTGATAATCGTCGCGACCTGAAAAAACGCATGCTTCAGCGCAATCCACACGGAGGAATAAAGATGCGCGATGTTGATCGTAATCGCCGCTCCTGACGCAAGAATAATCGCAAAATATCCCCTCACCTCTTCCATATTCACGGCATCCTTCGGGTGACGAATCAGCATCAGATAATAAAAGGTGAAGTTTACGCCGAACGCCAGCATCGCAATCGTCAGAATCCACTGCTGCAGGGAAGTGTAATCCGCGCAGCTCGAATTCAAAATCGCGAATCCTCCGGTACCGGCTGCTCCGAATGACAGACACACTGCGTCAAACCAGTGCATCCGGGCGATCAGCAGGGCGGCAATTGTGCCCAGCGTCATGAAAAGATAAATCCGGTACAGCGTCCTCGCGTTATTTCGCACCTGCGGAACAAATTTCGAGACCTCATAACCGGGACTCTCCGCCTTCATGAGGTTCATGTGCGAACCTCCGCGGCTCGGAATAAGCATCAGCAGAAATACAAGGACTCCCATACCGCCGATCCAGTGCGTAAAGCTGCGCCAGAACAGCGATGCATGGCAGAGTGCCTCAACATCTGTCAGAATAGAGGAACCGGTAGTCGTAAAACCGGAGACCGTCTCAAATACCGCATCGACATACCCCGGTATCTCACCGGTCAGCACAAAGGGAATGCCGCCGTATGCACTGATCAGAAGCCAGGAAAGTCCGACCGATACATAACCTTCCCTGGTATAGATCTGCATGTTCTTCGGCTTCCGTCTCGAGAAAATCTCACCAACAGCAATGGCGATTCCGGCCAGCATCAGGTAGATTATTCCCTGCTGTTCCTGGTAAATCACAGAGATAACAAAGGGTGCGAGGAGCAGAAAGCCCTCAATCTTCAATACCCACGAAAGCACCCATCCAATTACAGGATAATTCATTTCTATATCCGCCTCATTTATTCACAGGATTACATATTGTTCAGACACCCGCAACGCATCCTCTCGTAACAAATACACCTCCGAAGCGTATTTATCCTACAAATGTCATCCATCCGCAGCGTATTTATCTCATTACAAATGTCGTCCATCCGCAGCGTATTTATCTCATTACAAATGTCATCCATCCGCAGCGTATTTATCTCATTACAAATGTCATCCATCCGCAACGAATTGGTCCACAGCCGGCCTCAGTTCTTTGGACCCGCTTATTTCGCGATAATGTCTGAAATTTCGTCAAAACCACTGTGCGTCGTTACGATAATCACATGATCGTCCGCCTGGAACATGTCCTGTCCGCCCGGAATGATCAGCCGCCCCTTTCGCAGGATGCCTGCGATCAGAACATTTGTCTTCATTGGCATATCGTTGAGCGGAATCCCGACCAGCTTCGAGTTCTGCTGAATCCGGAATCCCATAGCCTCCACTCTTCCGTTCATCAGACGGTACAGCGTCTCCATGTTGCTGTCCAGACTATTGTTCGCCGCACGGACATATTGGATAATCCGCTGCGTAGTCAGAAGCTTCGGGTTCACCACACTGTCCAGCTGAAGGGAATCAATGACCTCATTGAAATCCACATGATTGACTTTCGTGATCACCTTTTTTCTGACTTTCTCCTGTGCAAAGAGTGAAAGAATCGCATTGACCTCATCGATTCCGGTGCAGGCCACAAAGGCATCTGTGTTCTCCAGATTCTCCTCCATGAGAATTTCCTGATCGCTTCCATCTGCACAGTCAATATTTGCCTGCGGGAAGATATCGTTGAGTTCCGAGCACCTCTTTGGATTTTTCTCAATGATCTTGACGTCAATTCCGTTTTTCAGAAGAATCTTCGTCAGATAATAGGAAATCTCGCCTCCTCCGATGATGGTGCAGTTCTTAACCCGGTTCGTAGGAACGCTGATTTTCCGGAAAAAGGCGTTCGCCTCCAGCGGTTCCAGGATTACCGTCAGAACATCTCCGGCTGCCGGTGTAAAATCACCGTTCGGTATCACGATTTCGTTGCCTCTCTGGGCAATGCAGATCAGCATGCTGTAATCAAATCTCTGTGACACTTCCTTCAGCGGAGATCCGATAATGGACGACCCCGCCGGCACCTTAAACCGCATCAGACTGATCCTGTCTCCTGCAAAGCTGTCGATCTCAACGGCGCTCGGGTACTGCATCAGATGTGCCATTTCCCTTGCCGCCTCCAGCTCGGGATTGATCGTCATGGACAGATGCAGTTCGCTTCTCAGGAAGCTGCTCTCCTCGGAGTAAACCGGATTCCGCACTCTCGCAATCGTATAGCAATCAGCCTTCTGCCTTGCGATCACACAGACCAGAAGATTGACCTCGTCACTTTCTGTAACCGCAATCACCATGTCCGTGTGTTCCAGATCCGCCTCGCACAGAACATTGTAGCTCGTTCCGTTACCGGTAATTCCCATGACATCATAGATGGTTGAGACATCCCGCACAACCTGCGCATTTGTATCTACAACTGTTATGTTGTGCCTTTCCTTGGACAGCTGCGCTACCAGCGTCCTTCCAACCTTACCGCAGCCGACAACGATTATCTGCATGCCAACTTCCTCTCTCATCAACGGCTTATTTCAGCCCTTCTCCAGGAAACGTCCGCATGCCCGCTGCCTTACCATCTCCGCAGCACTGCCGGGAATTCAGATTTCGCGATAACACGTTTCCTGTCATATTTCACAGAAAAAACACAATTAGTGATTATAACACGCTGCTCACGTTCTTACAACAGACGTATTTCAGTTCCTGTTTCAGCCGTCTCCGGTGTGCCGCGCTTTCAATTCGCTGTCGTCCGGCTTACCGTCTGTCTCCCGCCTGCCATTTAACCATTTCGCAGTTTTTCTTTCAGCCGTCTCCGGTGTGCCGCGCTTTCATTCTGAAATCCGTCCCTCAACCCGCTCCGGCTCCATCATCCCTTCAGGAAGTCAAACGCGTCACCGGAATCATTATGAATGAAATACATCAGATGATAAGCACAGTTCAGTGCCACACGCTCCTCCTTCAGAATGCGTCTGCATTCTTCCCGGTCCGCAAGAACAACCTCGATCTCCTCACTCTCTTCCATAAAACGGCCGCTGATCTCACCGTCCGCATAGCCGTAGACCGTCGCACAGGCTTCATCTGTCATACCTACCGTTGTGTATCTGGGCTCCTCATACATTCTATCCGCATCTACCGGAGTGAGCGTAAGCCCTGTCTCCTCGTGGAGCTCACGCACAGCAGCCGCGCGAAAGCTCTCCCCCTTCTCGACCAGACCCGCCGGCAGCTCATATACATAATCATCCACCGGATACCGGTACTGGCGGATCAGAACCACCCGATCCTTCTTCTCGCCGTAAAGGCTGTAAATAATCACACCGTCCGCGTTGTTTTTTCTCGTACGGATCTTCAGCTCATCCTCGTTTTTCGCCCGCGATGCAACCATGTAGTGGCTCTCATGTCCCTTTTTGTTGTGTCCGTCCACCTCAAACATGTTCACAAACCGGTTATCTGTCAGCTGCGTAATCTCATCTATTGTCGCCATATCTGAACCCTCCCTGATGCTGTAATTATACCCTTTCCCCTTCTGTTTTCCAATACATCAGTTGAAGCCGCCGCACCTGCCATATACAGCAGACGGGGCCGCCGCACCTGCCATACGGCATGTGCAGCGGCCCCGTCTGTCACGCGGTCAATAATCGAAAATCCAATCAGTTTCTTCCCTTAAGAAGCGGAGACAGGCGCTTGTAGATCAGGAAGGTGATCACCACATCGATCATTCCCTTTATAAAGGTGAACGGCATGTTGAATACCACAAGGCTCTGGAAGATACTCTTCACACCCGGGAAAATCGCCTGATACGCAGCCAGGATGGTCTCTTCCGGCATGAAATTGTAATATACCGGGTAGACAACCGCGAAGTTGAAGGGAACGGAAACCACCGCCATAGCGATTGCGCCGATGAACGATGCAAGGATAGCTCCCTTCTTGGTCTTGCTGCGCTTGTAGATAACTCCTGCGACACCGGTGAATACTGCTCCGAGAACGAAGTTGCAGAGCTCACCGACCGCAAACGATCCGGAGAACAGACAGTGGATCAGGTTCTTGATGAGCTCGATCAGAATACCGCATACCGGCCCCATCGCAAAGGCTCCGAGCAGAGCCGGGAGATCAGAGAAATCCAGCTTGACAAAGGACGGCATAAGCGGTGCCGGTATCTCAATCAGCTGAAGAATAAACGCGATTGCGGAAAGGATTCCGGTCACCGCAATGTAGTGCACGGTTACGTTTTGTCTCCTGGTTTCACTTGTTACTGCTGTGTTTGTTGTGTCTGCCATAGCTATCTCCTCTTTTCTGTTTGTGCGTTCCGCATTCTGCGGATCCGCAGACTAGAGAGATCTTCCCTGCGTGCACCGGAACGAAACAGCCGCCCTCTGCACACAACGAGATAAAACACGCTGCGCGAGTTTTATCTCGCTATCGCGACGCTCGCCGCACACGAATACTTCGCATTCGGCTGCGGCTCACTGTTCGCGTAAAAAAAGCCCGTATCCTTAGAGATACGGGCGAATCAGCATCATTATCGATTACTTCTCCTGCAGCTCTGATCCTGCTGCTTCCGAAGTAAGGAATGGTAGCATCTTCTTTCATCCAGACTATACTGTTGGTACCGGAGTTTCACCGGTTCGACTGCAATGGCAGGTCGCGGACTTTACCGCCAGTGGGGATTCTCACCCCGCCCTGAAGATCTCCTGTTTTTATTTACGAAACAATGTTAACGCAAGCCGATCTAAAAATCAATAGCAAAATCACTTTTTCAATCAATTGCAATCCATGTCTGAATGATGCTCAAAATAAACTTTCCAGCTCGATATGAAATCCAATTCTCGTGCAGCAAATCCGTGCAGGACACAAAATTATCACAGAAAGTTCATTTGTATACTAACTATAGTTAATATAGAATATAGGTTGTTGAAAATGACACCTATTCCACATAGACAGACAAGGAGCATTCCTCAGATGGAAAATTTAAAAACAGACAGACAGCAGACAGACAGCCAGGTGAATAATTGCGATTTTAATTTTAAGGGTCTGGGTGAAGCTATCAAAAAGCTGCGAATTGAAAAGGGACTGACACAGAATGAGGTCGCTACAGAACTTCATGTGACCCCCGGCTATATCAGCAATGTAGAGAACAGCCGAACTGCTATGTCGATTAAAGTCCTGTGCTACTTCGCGAACATCTGCGATATCACGGTTGATGAGATTCTCGGACGGACTATTCCCGAGTACCGGGGAACCTCCCTCGACAACAAATTGAACGCAGAGATTCATTCTATGTCAGAAGATGAGAAGGAAAAACTTCTCGCGACAATCGCAATCTGGAAGAAGAAATAAATTTTACAAAGGAGTAAATCCCACTCAGTATTAGCGAGATAAAACACGCTGCGCGAGTTTTATCTCGCTATCGCGACGCTCGCCGCACACGAATACTTCGCATTCGGCTGCGGCTCACTGTTCGCGTAAATAAAAGGAAGCCGACAAATACCGGTTTCTCAGCATTTGTCGACTTTCATCTGCTAATTCAGATAACCGCTCACCTGATCCGCGAGCGGTTTTTTGCTGTTGAAAAACCGGACATAGCCCTCCAGGGAGGATGCCTTCTCCCGCAGGGTTCTGGATTTTTCCCAGATAAAGATACCGGCCTTTCCCTTTCCGTTCTTTGCCTCCTGGATCATGTTCTCACCAGCGGAATTCCCGTCAAAGCCGATCAGAAGCGACGGCCGTCTCTCGAAGATCTCATAGTTAAAGCTCTTATAAATGCCCATGCTCTCGCTTTCCGTCGACACGCGAATGCGGACTCCCGCCTCCTCGAGCTGCCGGCACTCCCCACGGGTAACCAGCGACGGAACGAACGAATAAATCAGAAATCCCTTCTCGTTGTGTTCCAGAAGATATTTCTCATATCCCCGGAGACGGTTGCCGATGACAAAAAATACCTCCTCCGGATTCAAGCTCTCAAGCAGCGCGTCCAGCTGTCTGCATCCCTCTTCTGTGATCCTGGTCGCGCGCTTTTCGGAATTGAAGCTTCCGCCCATCAGAATGATCGGAAGTCTGTCCCAGGGAAGCTCACGGATGCTGTCTTTCAGTTCCGTATTCGCGTCCACCCTGTGATTCCGGCGAAGCCTGAGTCCTCCGCTCCCTGCCTCGGCCTCTTCCATTTTTTCCAGAAGCACATCCTCCAGATCTCTGCCCGCCAGAATCTGATGAAGCTCGATTTTTTTCCTGGAATAGGATTCCTGTCCCTCCCGGATGATCTCGGTCTCGGTCTGCTTCATGCTCATCATCTCGTCCGGCGTCAGCTCCAGCAGTTTTTCAAGGGAGAGCTGCTCATCAATCGAGTTCGTTCCATAGAGCGCGGCGCCGTCCGTACCCTGTACGCAGCGGATGCCGGCCGCCAGATACTGACGGAGCGGATGGTTCTCCAGAGCGTTCAGGTTGTTCAGCCGCACATTGGACGTTAGCTGGAATTCGAGAACAATGTTGTTCTCGATCAGAGCCTTCATGACCTCCCTGCCCTTTTTCGTCTTCAGACTGTACGTATAAAGGCCGTGACCCAGCCGGACCCTTGGCATCTTCTGCCCGGGCTCCAGAGAATCCTTCACGCATTCGATGCTGTGCGCGATATTATCCTTCTGGCTGTCGTTTTCGCCCGCATGGATCCGGATCACAAAATCCGGGACCTTCTTCGTGATCTTGACAATCTCCCGGAACATCGGTTTCAGCGTGATAATGTCATTAATCTCCTCTCCGACAAAATCACAGCCCGCCACGTAGGGATCAAGCGCAACTGCCTGAAGCACATTCAGATTCCGGATGAGGTAATCCTCCGGCGTCACCTGGTCCTTGACGATGGTCAGCGGGATTCTCCGTATCGCGGCGAGGAACCGGATCATGACCCCGGTCTCCCGGTAAATCTTCGGCATGATCTCATGCACTTCCTGCAGCATCTCCAGGGACTCGTATTTTTTTACCAGTGTGGTGTCACTGATCTCCGCGTAGCAGATTCCCTGCCTGCGATAGCTTCTGGCAATCCACAGGAGGTCATCCTGAAAGACTGTATTCCGGTGATAGTCCGGATTTTCTCCGTCCTTCCTCATCTGAATCAGCGCAGCCAGCACGTCCTTGTCCGGGATCTGATGAACGCCGGAGAGCTCCATCTTCTCCTCGCTCTCCTTCCCCTTGGTAAAAATATAACGGTACAGATATACTTTTTCCAGATTGGTGAAGACCGCCTGTCCGTCCTTCAGAATCGCGAGGGACGTCCGGATCTTCACAATATTCTGCTCCGCGTGATCCAGATTGTTCAGAATCAGGTCCGCGAAATTGATCACCGTATTGTCGTTGATCTTCCGGTCAAGGTATTTGCCCTTCAGATCCGAGCTGGAAAACTGCCTTGCGACCTTCGCCCGCTGTGCCGACAGTCTCTCTTCCTGCTCCTGTGTCAGCTCGAGATTCAGCTTCCGGATGTAGTAAAGCGGATACTGGATCTGGTGGTAGATACCGAGGGCAATCAGAATGTCCGGCGACAGATTTCCGTTCATATGCGTGTGAAGATCCGCACGGAATTTATATTCCCTGCGGATGTAGGTCTTGAAAATCGTTTTTGAGATGTCGAAGCGGTAATCCCGGGTCTGACTCATCAGCGTCTTGGCGATGGAAGGAATGGAAGCCTTCATCTCAACTCTTCCGTCCGGATAGATATTCGCGACCTTGGTGTTCCCGAGGCGGAAAATATAGACCTCCTCATTCGCCGCATCAATGTAGCACGGAACCTCACCGCGAATGACCAGAAGTCCCCGTTCATTCTCGCAGAGCGGAAGCTCACAGAGCTTTGCCAGATTCCGTATAAGGTTTCCGGAATGATGATTCGGCGTCTCCAGTTCATAGCAGAGTCTTCCCAGGTCGCGATAAAGATTTACAATGATATCCTTCTCATTGTCCAGAAAAAAGCAGGTGAAATATGTCATAGGTTCTTCCTTATTTACAGATCATCAGCCGGCTGCGCCATTTCCGTAATATGATGCATCGGAATATCCGGAACCATCATCCGCGCTGTAGTTCGTCCCGTAGCCGGTTCCGCTTTCGTCCTGCCCGGAAGTTCCGGAATTATTCGTATTGTATGTATTATCGCCGTATGTGTTGTATGTATTATCGCCGTATGTGGCATCTCCGTATGTCACAGATCCGTTTGTACTGTCGGTTCCGTTATTATAGGTACCGCTGCCACTGTAGTCCCCGCCGTACCCCGAATCGGTATAACCATTGCTTCCATCGCTCTCCGAAGCATAACCGTCATCAGTGCTGTAAGCCGAACTGTCGCTGGAGACGTCCGTGTCAGAATAAGCAGACGAGGAGGCGACCTCCTCCAGCTTCTCATCCAGATCGTCCGGTAATGCCTTTCCGTAGAGATAGTTCTGGAGATAAGCGCTGTTCAGATACAGATTGGGAACAAGCACAGACATCCCTTCGATCTGTCCCTCGGTGTAGGTCCCGTCCACCGGAATACGGTATGTCTCGATTGTGGTGATATGATTCACTGACAGAGTCTTCACGTAGCTCAGCAACTCGCTGTTCTTCAGATCCGTTGTGATGCATGGAAAAATCTTGGACGCGAGAGACAGGAGCTTCGTGGCACTGAGATTCTGCACCTTCTTATAAGCTGCCATGATCACCTTTTTCTGTCTCTCGGTTCTGTCCCAGTCGGAATTTCCAACATAACGCATTCTGGCATAGCAGAGAACCTGCTTTGGCTTCAGCGTGTTGACGCCTTCCTTCAGTCCCCACGCCTCGTTTACCTCCGCATTGTCATCCGCGGATCCGAGCCCTTCATTCGCATTCATATATGTAGCTTCGTCGTAGGTCAGCTCGATATCCAGATCACCGACCTCCGTGAGCGCCTCGAGGAAGCCGTCAAAATCGACCTCTACGTTTCCATCGATATCCACGCCGAAATTCTGTTCTATGGTCTTGTCCAGGAGCTCCATTCCTCCCAGCGCGTAGGCCGCATTCAGTTTATTCGCCTGATATCCGGGAATCTGTACATACATATCCCTCATCAGAGTAACCAGCTTGATTTTCTTCTCCTTTGTGTTGATGCTGCAAAGGATCATGGAATCGGAACGCTGCCCGCTCTCTCCGGATCTCGCGTCCTGTCCGATCAGCAGGAGGTTTTTGACGTCATTATCCTTCATGACGTCAATATCGCTGGTATCGCCCCAGTCGATGTCACTTGCTGTCAGGGTGTCGTTTGCCTTGTCTCCGTCAGCATCGAAGGTCTCCACAGCACCTGCGGAATTCATCGAAGCGGATACATGGTTGATCTTGCCCAGCAGTCCCTGCAGATACACCGCCGTCATCAGGCCTCCGGCGATGACAAGCGCCATCACAAAGGTGAGAACCGTAACCACACGCTTCTTTTTTCTGCGCTTTCCGGCTCCCTGTGTTCTCCTCCGGGCTGTATTCTCCCACAGGTCACTTTCCGGGTCTTCTCTCCGGCCGGAACTTTTCGTGACCTTGTTCTGGCGGGAGTTATGATCCGCGCGTCCCGAGGTCTTTTTTCTGTCCTTCTTCCCTGTACGGCTGCCGGAGTAAGATCTCGCGTACCGGTCCAGGTCCAGATCCAGATAAGACTCCGCATCATCGTCCGGAGCTTCCTCTCCATATTCGTCGTACTCATCCGGATATCCGGGGGTGTATCTCGTCTCCCAACCGGAATCATAATTACGCTCCGGCCGCCCGGAATCATGGTTTTCTCCCGAATGCCTGCGTGAATATCCGCCGGAATTCTCATTTGAATGCTTAGAAGCCATAATCATCACCTTTAACAAACTGTATCGATAAGTGTATATAACCTTTAAATAGTACCACAAAAATGTTAAAAACCAAATAAAATTTATCTAAAACCGGCAGACATGCGTCCCTTTCCCCTGTCTCCGCCCCGAAAAGCCCCGGAAGAATTGTCGTTAATGTGCAGAAAATACAAGTATTTATTCATTTTCGTTCTTTTCAGAATGAGAAAATGCAATTTATCTTTCGTTTTTAAGTTCTGATGTTCTTTCCATTGTAGTGTAAGCCGCTTTAATCTGTTTTATTCCGCTTCATAAGCAGCCTGCATCCATTTTATTCCACTTTATAAGCGGACTGCATCTGTTTTATTTCACTTCATAAGCGGACTGCATCCGTTTTTATTCCACCCACCACGATATCCGGATTCATCTTGTATTCACTCTTTTCGTGACTTATAATGCATGGTATAAGTCCGGCTGCGATATTTCTGATCCGCGGAGAGTCAACACAACGAGATCCAATAAACCAATATCATTTGTGGAGCAGCGTATTGCATGACGGTAACTTACTTCAATTGTGACAGATAACCTTACCTGCATAATTTATCTGCATAACAAAGGAGAGAACACTATGAAGACAATCGCAACATCCAATGCACCCGCTGCAATCGGTCCATACTCTCAGGCGATTGAGAGCAATGGTTTCATCTTCTGTTCCGGACAGATTCCGGTAGATCCCGCCACTGGCAATATTCCGGAAGGCATCGAAGCTCAGGCGGAGCAGAGCTGCAAAAACGTCGAGGCAATCCTTCAGGCAGCCGGATCCGGCGCGGACAAGGTAGTCAAAACCACCTGTTTCCTCGCTGATATCGCTGATTTTGCCCGCTTCAATGAGGTTTACGCGAAGCACTTCATCTCCAAGCCGGCCCGCAGCTGTACTGCCGTAAAGGATCTCCCGAAGGGAGTGCTCTGTGAGATTGAGGCTATCGCAGAGCGCTGATCAACGTGAAAAATGCTTAGTATCTCCCATAATCAAAGCATCGCTCCCTGCGGTGCCTTGCATTGAAAAGAAAGCCCACGGTTCAGGTTTAGAACCGTGGGCTTCCTTTATATTTGTGCAAACCGTGAATCGCTTCCGCGAACTCTGAAGCATTTACACGAATCACAGAACTGCTTCCAGACGAAAACGCACAGACGCAGCAAGTGCTGTTTTCATTTCGCGGCTTTGGCTTTGTCCTCAAAACGACTTGTCTTGAAGATAACCTCTTTATATCTCTTCAGAATCGAATACAGCAGAACACCGAATACGCCGCATCCAACCACCTCTCCGATTCCGACCGTCAGCATCATGAACGAAATCGGAAGATTCACGCCATAGGCAAACCGAAGCACAAACGGCACGATGATCGTATTCGCCACAATCGGCGGAAGGGTGCAGAGCACCGGATTTCTTCTACGAAGAAGCCGCGTTCCAACAGCTCCGATCAGCGTCGCAATGCTTCCAAAGATAATGTCCGGAAGAACAGCGCCTCCGGCAATGTTGCCGATCAGACATCCGACAAACAGTCCAGGTATCGCAGCCGGGGTGAAGACCGGAAGGATCGTCAGTGCCTCCGCGATACGGATCTGCACCTGGCCGAAGGAAAATGCGGAAAAGACATATGTCAGAACAACATATATCGCCGCGATCATCGCCGCCTGTGTCAGGGAAAGAATCCGGTTGTGTTCCATTCTTCCGCTCACCGTGCCATCGTGTGCCGCATGGATCTGACCTGTGCGGACATTTCCTGCTTGCGTCTGACCCGCGCATTCCTGTCCCGAATGGACATTTCCTGCTTGCGTCCCGTCCGCAGCGGCCTGTGCCGCTTCTCTGAATCCTGCCCTACTGAACTTCGTCTCGTTTTCTTTCATTATTATATTCTCCTTTAGTTTTGTTTATTACGTCAGGAAGGTCTCGAACTGACGCTGCTGAACCTGAATCAGCCCTTGCATTTTATCACAGCTTCCTCATAAGATGAAGAGGAAAGATCAACATTGCAAAAAAAAATGGTATGTATAATAATATCCATGTAATAGTCTTCGTGAAATTTTTTATATGCCAATCCTAAAAAAATTATTTTGATTCACTGGCAGGACGGGCTGATCAGTAGGAAAAAAGTTAGAAGAGAAGCCGATAAACAGGGAGGTTAACGATGAAAGACGGATTTATCAAAGTTGCTGCAGGAACACCGGATGTAACCGTTGGTGACTGCGTTGCCAATGCGGATGCGATCCTGGCACAGATCAGAGAAATGGAGAAGGCGCACGCGAAGATCATGGTGTTTCCGGAGCTCTGCATCACCGGATATACATGCCATGATCTGTTTCTGCAGGATCTCCTGATCGCAGAGGCAAGAAGACAGCTGAACCGGATCCTTCATGAAACGGAAAAGACCGATGCATTGATCTTCGTGGGCCTTCCGTGGGAGCTTCGCGGAAAGCTGTACAACGTGGCCGCCGTTCTGAACCGCGGCCGTCTCCTCGGCCTCGTCCCTAAGAAAAATCTGCCGACCTATAATGAGTTCTATGAGCGCCGGCAGTTCACGCCCGGACACGAAACCGTCGAGTGGCTTGGCTCGATGGTCCCCTTTGGCATGAATCTTCTCTTCTACTGCGAGGAAATTCCACGGCTGAAGGTCGCTGCGGAGCTCTGTGAGGACCTGTGGGTTCCCTGTCCTCCCAGCATCTCCCATGCAGCCTGCGGGGCAACGGTGATTGCTAACCTGTCCGCGAGCAACGAAATGATCGGAAAGGACACCTACCGGAAAAATCTGGTCTCACAGCAGTCGGCCAGCCTGATCTGCGGATACATCTACGCCTCCGCCGGTGAAGGGGAATCCACACAGGATCTGGTCTTCGGCGGCCACAATATCATCGCGGAGAACGGAACCATTCTGGCGGAATCCAGACGTTTCCGCAACGGTATCATCTATTCTGAGATAGACGTCAGCCGTCTCACGGCGGAGCGCCGCAGAACCAGCACCTACCCCGATTTTGAGACTGCGTCCGCCTATGGTGCTCAGGACGGGGCCTCCCTCGGAAAAACGGCAGTGCTCTCCAGTGCCATGCCTGTCGGAGCCTCCGGCTGGGTGCTCGGCAATCATGTCTGCATCCCCTTCCAGCTCCGGGAAGAGCAGACCCCGCTGACCCGCGCCTTTGCTCCGCATCCCTTTGTTCCGGAGGATCCGGCTACAAGGAACCAGCGCTGCGAGGAAATCCTGACCATACAGGCCATGGGGCTCAAGAAAAGGCTCCACCACATCCACGCATCGCACGCCGTGATCGGCATTTCCGGAGGTCTCGATTCCACGCTCGCCCTTCTGGTAACCGTTAAGGCATTCGACATGCTGAACCTTCCAAGGGAGGGCATCATCGCCGTCACCATGCCCTGCTTCGGCACTACTGACCGGACCTACCGGAATGCCTGCACCTTAATACGCGAGCTCGGCGTCACCTTCCGGGAAATCCGTCTCAACGAGTCAGTGACCCTGCACTTCCGCGACATCGGTCACGACATGAGCGTACATGACGTCACCTATGAGAACGGTCAGGCGAGAGAGCGGACGCAGGTACTCATGGACGTCGCCAACCAGGCCGGAGGAATCGTGATCGGAACCGGCGACCTCTCCGAGCTTGCCCTTGGGTGGGCCACCTACAACGGAGATCATATGTCGATGTACGCCGTGAACTGCTCCGTCCCCAAGACTCTTGTCCGTCATCTGGTCCGCTACTACGCGGACACCTGCGGCGAGGAAAAGCTCTCCTCCATCCTGCTTGATATCCTGGACACTCCGGTAAGCCCAGAGCTTCTGCCACCGGAAAACGGCGTGATCTCCCAGAAAACTGAGGATCTCGTCGGGCCATATGAGCTCCACGACTTCTTCCTGTATTATATGCTGCGTGCGGAATTCACACCCTCGAAGATCTATCGGATCGCCAATCGCACCTTTGCGGGAAAATATACCGATACCACAATCCTCAAATGGCTGAAGAACTTCTACCGGAGATTTTTCTCCCAGCAGTTCAAACGTTCCTGCCTGCCGGACGGCCCGAAGGTCGGTTCCGTCGCCCTCTCCCCGCGGGGTGATCTCCGCATGCCAAGCGACGCCAGCGCCCGGATCTGGCTGGATGAAATCGACGCTCTCTGTATCCCGGAGGAAAGCCTGGAACAATCTGTGAAAACCCACAATTAACCCGCTTGATCAGTCAGCCGGGTTGATGTTCCGGGCATCCATCCGCCATCCCGGATCGATTTTGCAGTGATACACAACAACCGGAACACTATCAGAGCAGATAATGTTCCGGTTGTTTTCGTTTTTTGGGTTGTTTTCGTTTTTTGGGTTGTCTTTGTTTTTTACGTTGTCTTCGGCCCTTTCGGTTCTCTTTGGTCCTTTCGTTATTTGGGCTTGTTACGATTTGCCATTCTGGAAGCTCTGGACTTTGTCGTAGACCCCCTGCATAGTCTGATCCAGCTCGGCGGTTACCCTTGAGCACTCCGTAAGTCCCGCGGACAAAGCCTTCATCTGTTCGTCGGAGAGCTTCTTTTTATAGCGAAGCTTATGCTCCAGACTTGCCCAGAAGTCCATCGCTATGGTGCGCAGCTGCACCTCTGCGCGCATCATTTTCTTGCCTTCTTCCGTGAAGATCGGAACCTCCACGATCAGGTGCAGGCTGCGGTATCCGCTGGGCTTCGGATCCTTGATGTAGTCCTTCCGTTCAATCAGTGTGATATCATCCTGCTCCAGAAATTTATCCGCCAGCATATAGATATCGTTCTGGAACGAGCAGATCACCCGGATTCCCGCAATGTCATCCAGATTCTCCTGTATAGAATCGATACTCAGAGGAAGATTTCTGGCGTGCAGCTTCCGCACAATGCTCTCCGGACTCTTGACCCTCGTCCGGATCGATTCAATCGGGTTCGCGTCATATTTTACCGAAAAACGCTCATTCAGAACCTTGAACTTCGTCTCAATCTCCATGCAGGCGCACTGGTAGTCCGCGAACATTCGCCGCATCGGCTCCATCTCCGCGTCCGCAAGGTCCAGGAACGCATCAAAGCTGATTCCACCGGCGGGGAACAGATTTCGTATCTCCTCCGGCACCGCCATTAACTTCATAATCTGTGAATCCAAATCACCCATAAAATCCCCCACTTCAAAATACCGGTAATTCTCCGCTATTGGTACACTTCGTTATTGATACACTCCATTATTGAACACTTCGCTATTGGTACACTCTGTTATTGAAACACTTCACTATTGAAACACTCCGTTATTGATAAACTCCGTTAATGGTAACCGTAAATGTAACCTCCTGTCCATTCAGATCCGAAACGCCGTAGTCCTCCGGGAAGGTTACCTGGATATCAAAGGTTTCCCCGACCTTGTGTCCCTCAACCTGATCCTCAAAGCCATCGATATATGTGCCGGATCCCAGAGTCAGATCGGTTCCTGCTCCGTTTGTGCTTCCGCCGTCAAATGCCTTTCCATTCAGATATCCCGTATAATCGATATTTACGGTATCGCCCTTCTGTACAACCGTTCCCTCCGTCGTATTCAGCGTTTCCTTCGAAGAAGCCGTTGCGGAGGAAGAAGCCCCTGCCGATGCTGTATCCTGTGATGTTGTCCCTGTTGATGCTGAGCTGTCGGAAGATGCAGCAGTTGTATCCCCTGTACCAGCCGCATTTCCGGTGCTGTCGGTGTTGATTGTGGTTACAATGTCCCCGGACGAAGACGAGACGCTGGAGCCATCTGCCTCCTTGCCGCCGAACAGACCACTGGTGGCAATGATTCCAATGGCAACGACTGCAATCACCGCAATCACGATTACAATCGGAAACACCTTCTTCGCCTTCTGCTTTCTCACTTCCGCTTCTCTCTGCTGCGCCCGGCGCTCCTGCGCCATTTTTCGATTTTCTTTTTTCATAAAAAATGCCCTCTCAATTGTTTGAATGATACAAACAATTATAGCGGGCATTTGTGAACATCATGTGTTTTTATTACTTGTCTGCTTTGATTGCATCTGTGGTGATGACAAACTTAACGGTTCCGTCCATTCCATTCGCGATTCCGCTGTAGTTCGTGTACTGCAGGTCATCAGAAGTGACAGCTTTCAGGCGATCTTCTACATCATCCAGATCATCAAGAGTACCGCCAATTCCGTCGGTGATCTTCTTGATTCCTTCATCGTTGTACTTCTTTGTGCCATCCTTCAGCTCCTTCGCGCCGTCAGTCAGCTGCTTCAGGCCACCGACTACCTGGCTGCTTCCGGAAGCAAGCTTGTCCGTTCCGGTAGAAAGCTGCTTCATGCCGGATTGCAGCTGCTGCGCACCGGAAGGAAGCGCTGCGAGTCCTTTGCTGAGTTTCTGTGCACCCGTATCAAGTGCGGAAACAGAGCCTGATAAACTAGCAACAACCTGCTTCGCTACTGATTCAGACGTCTGACTCGCCACCTGAGAAGCCATTGCCTGTCCAGACTGCTTCGCAACTGCCTGGAATGTCTGTGAGCCTACCTGCTGAGCAACAGTACCTGCCACCTGAGGAGCAACAGATGTAGCTGTCGTTCTGGCTACCTGAGAAGCAACTGACTTTACAGTGCTTTCCGCAACCTGGGAGGCTGTCTCACCGGCCGTCTGCTTTGCGGTAGCAACTGCCGTTTCTCTCGCAACCGCCGGAGCCGTCTGTTTCACTGCGCTGGCCGCTGCCTCTCCTGCTGCTTTTCCTACTATAGATGCCGGAATCTGTGTGACGGTCCCTGCGGCAGCAGATTGCGCTGCTGTCTCTGCTGCTGACTCAGCCGCAGCTGCCGCTGCATTTCCAGCTGCACTTGTCGCAACTGCCTGAACTGTCGATGATACAGACGGGGATATAGCTTGCGTGATAGTATCCGCACTGATTTGCGAGGAAAGCTGACTAACCTGGTTCGCGATAGCAGCATTAACATTTTGATTGATAGTACCTGCAATGGCTGACGCACACTGAGCTGCCTGATTCGCATTCATTCCACTTTGAAGCAGTAAACTTGTAATCTGATCATCAGAAACACTGTAAGAAATTCCCTGTGCCGCAGTTGCAAGCGTAGAGCTGACTGATTGTGCCACAGCGGTACCGATACCACTGGAAAGTTGGTTAGCCGCATTCGTCACATCAGCAGATCCAGACACTGCCTGACTAGCTTCCTGGCTAGCTTCCTGCTTAATTGCCTCTGCTTTTTTCTGAACCTCGCTTACTGCTGCAATCCCTGCCTGATTAGCCAGTGCCTGCAGACCAGCATCTCCTGACAGAGCATCCGAAGCAGCCTTAGATGCCTGGTCTCTCGCTGCTTCTGCACTTGCATCCAGATTAGCATTCACGCCCGCTGCCGCCTGATCACCGATTTTCTGTTCATCAATGCTTGCTTCTGCTTTAGCTTTTGCCTGGTCTCCCGCTGCTTTCGCACTTGCATCCAGATTAGCATTCACGCCCGCTACCGCCTGATCACCGATCGACTGAGCCTGACTGTTGATGTTCTGAACCGCTGACTGTGCAGCCGTCTTTCCAACTTTCTCAGCCTGCTGCTTCATCGCAGTGTTGTTGCTCAGCTGTGCTCCAACCGTATCGCTTGCCTGCTTTGCTGCCGCTGAAGATATGCTGTTCAACGTTTTTGTATCACTGGAAAATCCATTTATTGCATTTTTGAATTTTGATGTTCCTTCTGCCAGAGCCTTTGCTCCACTTGCTGCCGAAGGTGCACTGGATGCCAGCTTGTCGACTCCCTCTGCTGCGCTGTCAATTCCTGCCTTCAACTGACTGATGCCGCTGTCAAGCTCTCCGTATTTATCGTTCAGCTTTTTTACGCCATTGTAGAGATCGCTGGAACCGCTGACGAGTTTCAGTGTGTTCTCTTCGAGATCATTGAGCTTGCCCTTAAGGTCATCCGCGGATTTAAGATCCGAGAAATCGATATCCTGGAAGGCGTCGGTCAGTGCAACCGTGTAGGTGGAATCCATTGTGAAATCCTTGACGTCTGCAGTGATTTCCACACTGTCGGTAATATCGAAGTCATCGATTTTTTCGTCTACTTTGCTGTCACTGCTCTTGCTGTCACTGTTCTTGCTGTCGCTGCCCGCATCGCCCTTAGTCTGACTGCTGCCCGATGCGCTGTCCTTGTCATCAGAAGAAGCTGTGACACTTTCCGATTTTAATGCTGTCGCGTCTGAGGACTTCGTGTCGGAAGACGATGTTCCTGAAGCCGTTGTCTCATTAAGCTTGTCGGCGTCATCCTTGGCGTCCTTCAGTTTATCCTTCAGGCTGTCGAGATCCAGATCATCCTTCAGTCCCGGCATACCGAATCCAAGGACAATATTTCTGCTTCCGTCATTGATAATCTTTCCGTTATCGATCGTCACATTTGAGAAATTCTCTCCGGGGAGGATCATTCCGGTCATCATGACGAAAGGTGTCTTCATGGTCTCGGTCTTGTCACCGACCTTTGTCTGCACACTGGTGTTGTTCGCGTACTGGATCTTGATGGTGAGCTTTCCGCTCTTGCCCGCAAGATCCTTCGGCGCGATTTCCTTTCCATCCAGATAGTAGGTGAAGCTGACGCCGACCGGAAGCTCCTTGTCGGAGGTTCCCTGATAGTAGATGTCGTTTCCGTCGGAATCCCATACCATGGAATCACCGGAACCGGTATAGGTCTCATCGCCCTTTACATTCTGAATATCACTCAGGGAAGACGCATCCTTGATGTCTTTCTCACTTCCGGCTCCGACCAGCTGATCGGAGACCGTGATTTTCGATGTCTTCCCGTCTGCGTCTGCATTTACGTATACGGTTTCATCCTTTGTAACCTTCGATGAGCTGTTGTCCGCGGCAAAAACAGCCGATGCGGACGGTACGATTCCCATCATCGCCGCAATACCAACGGCTACCGTCTTATTAAAACTCTTTTTGATTACGATCTTGGCATTTCTGTTCATTTTTTTCAGCCTCTCTTCTGTAGAACGCAGATCCTCATCGAACTGCTGAATCCTGTCTGTTTCACATCCTGTATTTTTTGTATATTAAATACTTGAATATCCTGTAATGTTCGTGTCTTAGAATCCTTGAATATCCTGTAATGTCTGTCTCTTGTGATCCAGGAATCCCCTGTGATTCTTATGTCTTGCGATCCCTGAATAATTTCTGTTACCCTTTGACTCCGGAGCCTGACGTCTCGCCGGAATCGGCAGGCTGTCCGGAACCTGAAGTTCCAGAACCCGCTGTTCCGTTCGAAAAATCCTGCGGACCGGAACTGCTGCCGGCGGTTGCTGCACCCGCCGTCTGAACCGCTGCCTGGAGCTGAGGATTTTTCCTCTGTGCGAATGCCGCCTTTCGGGCCTCCTTCTTCTTGCCGAGGAAGTCAATCGATGTCTTCACGATCAGCTTATCGAAGATCATGAACATTCCTGGCAGAACGAAGAGAACGGTCACCATACTGATCAGAGCTCCTCTTGCAAGCATCATGCAGATCGACTCGATGATATCGATGTTCGAATACATCGCGACTCCGAAGGTCGCAGCGAAGAATGCGGCACCGGAAGTAATGATCGATCCCATGCAGGCCCTGTGAGCAATCTGAACGGACTCTTTCTTATCATGTCCTCTCTGACGTTCCTTCTGATACCGGCTCGTCATCAGGATCGCGTAATCGACCGTGGATCCCAGCTGAACTGTTCCAAGTACGATACTCGTCACAAAGGAAACCGATGTTCCCGTGTAGTACATGATTGCCATGTTGACGAAAATGGCAAATTCAATCGTAATCTCCAGAATGAATGGAAGCGAGAACGATTTGAATACCATCAGAATGATGAAGAAGATGATGATCAGCGATGCGGAATTTACATGCATGAAGTCCACATTCGTGACATCCACCAGGTCATGCGTCAGCGGAGCCTCGCCGATCAGCATCGCGCCGCTGTCGTACTTCTTCAGAATGCTGTTGATCTCGTCTATCTGCTTATTGACTTCATCAGAGCCTGTGTAGTAGGCCGTGCTTACAAACATCAGCTCATACTTGTCACTCTGCAGCATTTTTCTCACATCCGAAGGAATCATGGAATCCGGAACAGAAGAACCGATGAGCGAGTTCAGGCCCAGAACATAGTTCACACCGTCCACATCGTCGATCTGATTTATGATCGCCATCTTGTTCTTGACAGGTGTATCCTTGTCCATGACTACGATGTGCATCGTGCTGCTTCCGAAATCATCTTCAACCTTCTGCTGCGCCACCATGGACGGCAGGGATTTCGGAAGGGATCCCGACATATCGTAATAGTTCTTTACATGGTTGTTGCCGTACACCGCCGGGATAAAGAGCACAAGAAAAACAATAAGCCATACTTTGTAGTGCTTCGTAATAAAATCAGACGCCTTGTCGAGTTTTCCGAGGAGAGGCCTGTGGGTCGTCTTCTGAATCGGCTTGTCGAACAGGAGAACCAGCGACGGAAGCACGGTGACACAGGTGAGCACTCCGAAGACAACGCCCTTTGCCATTACCAGTCCCATATCAAGGCCAAGGGTAAAGGACATGAAGCACAATGCGATGAATCCGGCGATTGTCGTCACCGAACTGCCAATGATCGATTTGAACGTATTGGCAATGGCATGTCCCATCGCACGGTTCTTGTCCCCGGGAAATCTTTCTTTATTTTCACGGTAGCTTCCCAGAAGGAAGATCGAATAGTCCGTCGTGACACCCAGCTGCAGGACCGCGGCGACCGCCTTCGTGACATAGGAAATCGATCCGAAGATCATATTGGTTCCCATGTTATATATGATGGCAAAACCGATGTCCACCAGGAAGAGGAACGGCACCAGGAAAGAATCAGTCAGCAGAAGCATTGCTACCAGGCACAGGACTACAGCGATTGTGACGTAAATCGGGAGCTCCTGATTAGTCAGATCACGAAGATCGTTCATGACTGCCGTAATACCGCTGACGTAGGTGTCCTTTTTTACGATGGAACGGATCTGATCGACGGCTTCCATCGTGGTATCTGCGGATGATGTATCGTCGAACATGGCCAGCATCATCGTCGCGTCGCCCTTAAAGAACTTATCTCTGAGATCCTGGGGAATCATGTCCACCGGAAGAGAAATGTCCGCGACATCGTCGTACCAGAGCACATCCTTTACATGAGAAACGGCCTCGATGTCTTTTTCAAGCTTTGCGACATCCTTCATGCTCTCGTTGTCCACGACAATCATCGAGAAGGAACCCATGCCGTATTCATCGACGATGATGTCCTGCCCTTTCATCGTATCCAGCGACTTCGGAAGGTATGTCAGCAGATCGTAGTTTGTCTTGGTGTGGAAATATCCATATGCTGCCGGAAACAGCAGGACAACCGCCAACAGAAGGATCAGCACTCTGTGTTTAGCGATCCACTTGCCTACTTTTATCATTTTTCTCTCAACTCCTTACCTATTGCTTCTGTCTCCTGCATCCAGTACAAAACATCACTTTCCTGTTGGATCCAGTACAAAACCTTTTTCCTGACATAGGGTATGGTAGTCCTTAAATGACCATTGGTCAATAATTAGGTTTCACAAAATTTTCAAAAGCTCAAAATGAATATTGGTCATTTTTATGGTTGACCATTGGTATTTTCAGTGAAATAATAGCTTCAATAGCCGTATATATATCTGTGATCAGTTAATGATTTCAGAAAGGATATGAATCATGAGCAAGGTAGATTTGAATAAACAGAACAAACGGAATTCCCTCCTGACGAACGCCTATGATCTCTTCGTCAATCAGGGTTTTAATAAAACAACCATTTCCGATATCGCCAAGCACTCCGGCCTGGCGAAGGGAACCTTTTATCTCTACTTCAAGGACAAGTATGATCTGCGGGACGAGCTCATCGCCCGCAAATCCGCACAGCTTCTTCTGGAAGCCCAGCAGGCGATGAAGATCCGTCCGGTTCCGATCAAGGGTCTGGAGGATTATCTGCTGGCGATGGTTGATTATGTCCTGAATTACCTGCAGCGCAACAAAATGCTGCTGAAATTCATCACCAAGAATCTTTCCTGGGGCATCTTCCGCCACGCCGTTGAAAAACAGACAGGCGGATCCACCTCAAACAATCTCGGAGAATTCTACGACAACTACCTCATGGCCCTGAAGGCGGACAACTACGAGTGCGACGACCCAGAACTGCTGCTCTTCACCATCATCGAGCTGGTGAGTTCCACCAGCTACAGCTGTATTATGTATGATTCCCCCTGCAGCATGGAGGCGTACCTGCCCCACCTGCACCAGACGATTCATCTGATTCTTGAGGGATATCGGCTGCCGAAAAAGCAGGAACCATAACTTTTTGATTAAAAACGTACTGAGTGTTCTCATAAAGTACTCTGTATGAAGTGCCGAAAATTGGAATCTAACGCTTCAGACCGGCACCGGTGAGAGCCATTTTCTGCAAACGAGATAAAACACGCTGCGCGAGTTTTATCTCGCTATCGCGACGCTCGCCGCACACGAATACTTCGCATTCGGCTGCGGCTCACTGTTCGCGTAAAAAAACTCTCTTCTCCGCAAGGGATGTCCTGCCCAGGCAGGACCCCTTCCCCGCAGAGAAGAGAGCTTTTCTTTTTCTTTAGCAAACCACCGTTCCCCGCAAGTGGGCAACACATGCGATATAACTCCCACTTTCCCTGGTCTGCCATTATTCTTATGTACGCTGCGAACCCTGTTCGGCTGTAACTGCGATATCGAGACACTCCGCATTCGACTGTGACTGCAACGCCGAGACGCTCCGCGTTCGACTGCGACTGCAACATCGAGATGGTCCGTCTGGGACCGGAAACCCAGCCCGTAAATTTGAAATCCCGTCACAGCATCGTGCGAATCTGCTGTCCCTTAATCCAGGAAGTTACATTCTCGAAAGCCATTACCGCTCTGCGGTCAATGGATTCTCTGGTATCAAATCCCACATGGGGAGTGCATACCAGATTCGGCGCACCGAGCAGCGGATGGTCTGCCGGAAGCGGCGGATCCTTCTCAAACACATCAATGCCCGCCTTGATTCTGCCTTTTTTCAGAGCATCCGCAAGGGATTCCGTATCCACGACAGGACCCCGGGAGGTATTGATCAAAATTGCTCCCTGCTTCATCTCACCGATTTCCTTCTGCCCGATCAGTCCCTTCGTCTCTGCCGTCAGCGGTGTATGTACCGAAATGATGTCCGCCTCCTGCATCACCTCATCCAGTGTTCTGTATTCCAGACCGAGGTCCAGCGCCGCCTGCTTCCGGCTGCGGCTGTATCCGATCAGACGGCATCCGAACACCTTGAAAATCTCCGCGGCGCGGCATCCGATCGCCCCTGTTCCGATGATTCCTACGGTACGGCCGGCGAGTTCGTGGCCCTGAAGCCCGTCCTTGCCCTTTCCGGCTTGAACGGCGTCATTGCACAGGCTGATATTTCTGAGACAATCCAGCGCAAGACCGACCGCAAGCTCCGCTACTGCATCGTTGCAGTACCCGCCGGTATTGGATATCCGGACATTCTGCTCCCTGCATGCCTCCACATCAACGTGGTCGATTCCCACAAACGCAACGGAAATGAATTTCAGGTTTGCGTCCGCCCGGATCACCTCGCCCGGAAGGGGGTGATTCGCGATAATCAGGACATCTGCCCCGCTGCTTCTGCGCTTCAGTTCCTCAACATCCGTAGAAAAAGTATCATAGGCAGAAAACTCATGTCCCTGCTCCGTGAGCGTCTCCGCCAGACGATCCAGCGTAACTCCGTCAATGCCAAGCGGCTCCATCAATACAATCTTCATTCTGTGCCTCCATTTTAAATATCCGCTGCGCTGCAAATACAGTGCAGCATGTAAGATTTCCACTGTCCGGAAGATTCGTGTACCTTCAATGATCCTGGTCTCTCTGAATTTCCACTTGAGAGATCGCACAAAAAGTATAGTCCAAAATCACTGAAAAGGAAAGAGTGTCGTGCCCTCTGTTAACCGGCACCGGTTTTTGTGATAAAATAACCGAAATGACAGAAACGATATCCCCACCGAAAAGATCTGATCGAAAGACAGAACCAACATCATCTCTGAAGAAATATAAAAGGCAGAACCCATATCATCTCTGAAGAGATTTATTCGAAAGGAAAACACCTATGATGCATTCAGACAATCACTCCGACAGACCAAATCCGGACCGTCCTTCCGGAGATGCAGCGCCGCACAGGCGCAGGCCCCATTACAGCGGCAAGTACCCGCGAAAGTATAATGAGAAATACAAGGAACTGAACCCCGAGAAATACGGCGAAACCATTGAAAAAGTAATCCGCAAGGGAAGCACGCCCGCGGGAATGCACATTCCAATCATGGTCGATGAGATTCTGGATGTGCTGAAGATCCGTCCCGGCATGACCGGACTCGACTGCACGCTCGGTTACGGAGGTCACAGCTCCCGCATGCTGGAAAAGCTGGAGGGCACAGGTCATCTCTATTCGCTGGATGCCGATCCTCTGGAAATCCGAAAGACGGAGGCACGGATGCGCGCCAGAGGCTTCGGGGAGGATATTTTTACCCCGATCCACATCAACTTTGCGAATATCGATCAGGTCTCCGCCAAGTACGGCCCCTTCGACTTTGTTCTGGCGGATCTGGGTGTCTCCTCCATGCAAATCGACAACCCAGAGAGAGGCTTTTCCTACAAGACAGACGGTCCCCTCGATCTTCGTTTTGACCCGGAAAAGGGAGAACCCGCTTCCGAGAGGCTGAAGCAGCTCACGAGGGATGAACTCGCGGGGCTTCTCATCGATAATTCCGACGAGCCATATGCAGAGGAAATCGCCGATGCTGTTCAGCAGGCACATCGTCGTAAACGCCCGCTGGAAACCACCACGGACCTTCGCCTTCTGATCAAGGAGGCGCTGACGCAAACCCGTCAGCTTCGCCATTCGCCCAGGGACGAACAGGACGAAGCAGTGAAAAAATCCTGCGCCCGGGTCTTCCAGGCACTCCGCATCGATGTGAACAGTGAATTTGAGGTTCTCTATGCATTCCTGGACAAGCTTCCCTCCGTGCTGAAACCCGGAGGCAGAGCTGCCATTCTCACCTTCCACTCCGGTGAGGACCGCCTCGTCAAGCAGTCCTTTAAGCAGGGCGCCCTTGACGGCCTGTACACCGAAGTCAGCCGGGATGTCATCCGTCCCTCCCGTGAGGAATGCTACCGGAATCCGAGAGCACACTCCACAAAGCTGAGATGGGCGATCCGTTAATCCGGTATCCGGCTTTCACGCGTCCATTTTACACGCATACGGTTTCCGAACCCTCATTTTTCGCGTATCCGGCTTACGCGCGTTCATTTTACGCACATACGGTTTTCGCACCTTCATCTTTCGCGCATTCAGCTTTCGAACGCCCATTTTTCGTGCATTCACATATTCATGCCCATCCCTACGACAGAAGAAGCGTCCGGCACATGCCGGACGCTTCCTCTGTTTTACTGATATGTCTCACTGATATATCTCAGTTTGCCTCAGAAGAACTTGTAACTGTGGCGTCGCTGTCCATTGCGGCCTTTGTATGGCTTACATAGATCTGCTCGATATCCGGAATTCTTCCCATTCCTTCGAGCTGAGCATCTACGCTGTCAAAGAAGCCGGATGCATTGAACTGGCTCTTCCAGGAATCAGAATCATCGCCTGCCATATCGTTATTCGCATGATCACCTGCTACAACCATCAGATCACGCAGAATTACCTTCTTGTATCCCGCGTCATGTACCTTCTGGATAACCGCGGAGCACTCGGTATCTGCCGGCTTGCCCTCAACGGTTCCGATGAATACGTTCTTGTAACCGAGATCATTCATTTCTGTCTGCATCTGATCATAGGTGATATTCGCCTCATGAGAGGTTCCGTGACCCATGAATACAAACGCTGTTCCGTCAGCGGCAGCCGCGTCAAGGCTGTCATATCCTGCCTTCTCTACCGCTGTAGCAGTAAGAATCTTTGCGACGTTCTGCTTGTCCTCGTTTACTACGCTCGTGTCACTTCCTACCTCACCCAGAAGCGGCTCAGCGATTTTCACGGAATCAAATTTATCCGCGTATTTGCTGACGGTTTCTGTCAGCTCGTCATACTCCGCACCATGCATCAGATGGGTCGGCTGAATCAGCAGATTCTTCACGCCGTTGTCCACCGCTCTCTGAAGTGCCTGATCCATGTTGTCGATCACCTCATTATCACGCGCCTGAATGTGATTGATGATGATCTGCGCCGTGAATGCACGTCTTACAGACCAGTCCGGATACGCCGCCTGGAGAGCCTTCTCGATTCCGCCGATATCCTGCACACGGCTGTCATTATAGGAAGTTCCGAAAGAGCATACAAGAATCTCGTTTTCTCCGATTCCGTCCTCGTTGAGCGGATCATCCTTGGAGGCATCGCCGGTATCTCTTCCGAAATAATCCGGATCTGCATACTCGCCCTCTACCAGAGCCTTCTGTGTATCCGTCAAAGCGTCCCAGGCCTCCTTTGCCGCCTTGCAGTCCTCGTCCGTAGTGTCTGTTCTCTCCTGCACATAGATCTTGTCGATCAAAGCGGCTACCTTGTCCGCTGCTGCCTGATCCGCGGATACAGAGGAAGAAGAAACCGTCTCTACTTCTTCGGAAGAAGCGGCTGCCTCTGTAACCTCCGCTGTCTCTGAAGACGCGGAAGATGCACTCGAAGATGCTGCGGATGCTGACGATGCTGCGCTGTTAGCGCTGCCACATCCGGCAATCATGGACCCGGTCAGAACCGCGGTGCATAATAATGTTACGACTTTCTTTTTCATCATGTTTCTCCTTTTTGTAGAATAATCTATATCAAGGGGCAAAACGCCCTTCGATACCATAGCACAGAACATAAACGAGATAAAACACGCTGCGCGAGTTTTATCTCGCTATCGCAACGCTCGCCGCACACGAATACTTCGCATTCGGCTGCGGCTCACTGTTCGCGTAAAAAAGAGTGACCGCCTTCTCAGAAAGCAATCACTCCGTATCTGCATATAAAAGAAACATCTGCTGAAATCCCGGATCCGCCTGACGGTCACGCTCCATCCAAAGAAACGGTATCCATAACCGCACGCCAAAGAGCGCATATCTGCAAACCAGCCGGATCACACCAGAAATCACTGATGCAACCATCAATATTCTTATGCAAACAGACTCTGCTTTCATCGGAAGCAAATCTATCGTCTTCTCAGCAGGTTTCCTGACTTGCAGCTCAAATGCCTTCCTGCGCCTTCTCATACTCCGTTGACCGGAATACAATGGACAATGCATCTGGCTCACTGCTCACAGTGACCGGATCGTTCAGGTATTTCACCTGATTTCCTATTACCCGCCATAAAAGCGGCACTGAAAAGATATGTTTTAAAGACTTTTTCTATTATATGAAATCATTAACAAAATGTCAAATTGATCCAATAAATGATCGACCGGAAATCATCTTCTTCAAAAGCCGGATATGCTCCGGCT
This sequence comes from Bilifractor sp. LCP21S3_F8, assembly GCF_052117805.1. Classification (NCBI taxonomy): domain Bacteria; kingdom Bacillati; phylum Bacillota; class Clostridia; order Lachnospirales; family Lachnospiraceae; genus Bilifractor; species Bilifractor sp. LCP21S3_F8. Next base: position 73,293 of record NZ_JBQKIK010000009.1, read on the forward strand.
CTGTCCCGCAGCAGCCTCCGACAATCCTGGCGCCGGCATCTGTCAGCATCTTCATCTGAGACGCAAAGGCTTCCGGCCCGAGGCTGTAAATCGCATTCCCCTTCTCGTCAATCTTCGGCATTCCCGCGTTTGGCTTCGCGATAATCGGAATACTGCAGTTCTTCGCCAGATACCGGATGATGCTCTCCATCTGATCCGGTCCGCTGCAGCAGTTCAGTCCCACTGCCGCAGCGCCCATCGCCTCCAGAACGGCTGCAGCATCAAAGATATTTCCGTCAAAAAAGCACTTTCCATCCGCGTATACGGAAAACGTGCACATCACCGGAAGGTCACAAACAGACGAAACCGCGTCCAGCGCAATCGAAGTCTCATCCGCCGACATCATCGTCTCGATTACAAAGAGATCCACGCCGGCATGATACAGAATCTCTGCCTGTTCCCGATAGATCTCAAAAATTTCCTCATAGCTGGCATCTCCTCCAGCGGAATCCGGCACCAATCCCGTGGGCGCCATATCTCCTGCCACCAGAACGCTGCCCTTCGACACCTCCTGCGACAGCCCGAGCAGCTTTTTGTTCATCTCTTCGGTCTCGTCCGCCAGTTCGAAACCGCCCAGAACCTTCCGGTTTGCGCCAAACGTCGGCGCGTAAATCACATCCGCTCCCGCTTCGATAAATTCTCTCTGAAGATTTTGAAGTACCTCCGGATGCTCCAGAACCCAGGCCTCTGTGCTGATTCCCTTCGGCATCCCGCGCAGCGTCAGATTTGTGCCTGTTGCTCCGTCAAGACAGACGATCTTGCTATCTGTAAGTTCCCTGAATTCAGTTTTGTTCATGATTAGCCTCACTTTATAGACATTGTGGTGCCCCGCTTACAGGCAGTCGATAGATGATGAACGAGATAAAACACGCTGCGCGAGTTTTATCTCGCTATCGCGACGCTCGCCGCTTCTGTGCCGCTTATACCATGTTTTTTACGACATGTCCGTTTACTTTCGAAATTCCTCCGCAAGTCTCCGGATATATGCCGGGGTAGTTCCGCAGCATCCTCCGATCACCGACGCTCCTGCGGACACAAGTTTCTTCATGGACGAAACGAACTGGTCCGGACTGATTTTGTAGACCATCTGCCCATTTGCGCCCCTTTGCGGCAGTCCCGCATTTGGCTTTGCTACAATCGGTATATGAACCATTTCGGAGACAGATGAGATAATTTCTTCCATCCCATCCGGGCCATCACAGCAGTTAATGCCGTAAGCATCCGCGCCTGCCTTCTCCGCAAGCGGCCCGCCCTCGAAAATATCTCCGCCGTAATAGGCGCTTCCGTTTTTTCGCACCGTGAGCGTGCAGATCACCGGAGCGGAGCATACGGATCTCACTGCTTCTACCGCAGTCACCGCGTCGAGCACGGACAGCATACTTTCCACGGCAAAAAGATCACAACCCGCTTCATACAGAACCTTTGCCTGCTCACGATACGCCTCGAACATTTCCTCCCGGCTCCCGGCTCCGCCGTATTCCTTCAGAATCATGCCCGTGGGCGCCAGATCGCCGGCGATCATAGTTTTCCCTTCTGCCGCGCGCCGGGAGATTTCAAAGAGTTTCCGGTTCATCTCTTCAGTATGTTCCGCAAGACCAAATCTCTTCAGCATAATGCGGTTCGCACCAAAGGTCGGTGCATAAATGATCTGAGAACCCGCCTCCACATACTCCCTCTGAAGTTTTTCCACATCATCCGGATGTTTCAGCGCCCACTCCTCCGTGCAGCATCCATGAGGCATCCCCATGCGGTAGAGATTCGTTCCCATTGCACCGTCCAATATAACGATGCCCTTCTGTGTCATCCGTGTAAAATCATTCTCTGTCATAATTCCTCTATTCATTGAACGAGATATATGCGCTCTAAAGGGTTACTCCCTGTCGCGACACTCGCTGGAAAACCAGCAGCTGCTAATAACTGTAACTACAGCAATAACCATAGCTGCAACATTTCCATTACTACAACTATGACCATAACTGCAGCATTTCCATTACTACAACTATTACTATCGCTGCAACATAACCACAATTACAACCATGATAATGCAACAGCCTGAAATCCTGCAACAATTACAGAAAAACCTTACAAGGTGTAGGTGAGCCCCTTCTCATCCAGCATTCTCCGCATATCCTCAACGGACCACGAGGTGATCTCACCGTTTTCCCGGCCTCCAAGTGCTTTTCCGTTCACTCGGATCTTTCCGTCTTCCTTGGCCAGAACCGACCACATATTTTTCAGAAGCGCGTCGGAGGTCTTCCTGCCGATCCGTTCCTCGCGGGAGCGGGCCTTCAGGTAAGCCCAGGATTCATAAGGGAGAAGGATGGTCTTTTCCTCATTCATGTCTGAAATCCTTTCTTCAATAATCATGCGTCAATATAATGCATCGATGACATCATCGATATTAATCCATCATATTCCATACAAATATTTTCTGCAAGCAGTGAAAGAAAGTCCGGCCATATATATTAGAATTGACTAATCGTGTGACAAAATGATAGTATCTACAAAACACAAAACCGTGAGGGAGTAGTTGGCATGGGCTGTGACTGCGGAAATTGATGGACCGCGGATACTTATCTTATCCCATGCAGCAAGTCAACATACTGGCCGTTTCGGCCTGGCTTGCTTTAATCGGCGAGACTCATGTAAGCGATGTTGCTGTACATGGGTCAGACTGCAGGTATATACGCCCGGGTACAGCGCGAACTGTATCCGGGCGTTTTTCTGATGGGATGAAGAGAAACAAAAACGGCCGGACGGATAGAAATGAGGAGTGGAAGTCAGGATGGGAAGTATGATGAGCTTTGTCTTAAACAGTATCTTACTCGGGGTGGGTCTGGCAATGGACGCCTTTTCGGTATCGATTGCAAATGGGCTGAACGAACCCGGGATGTCCAGGAAAAAAACCTACTGGATAGCTGCATGCTATGCATTCTTTCAGTTCGCCATGCCGATGATCGGATGGTTCTGCGTACACACGATTGCGTCATATTTCAAGGTATTTCAGAAATTCATTCCCTGGATTGCGCTGGTTCTTCTTCTGTATATCGGAGGTCAGATGCTGTTCGAGGGAATCCGGAGGATAAAAAATAAGTGCGAAGAAAATCCCGAAAACTGCGGGTGCGGAACAAAAACAGTCCTAACCAGGAAAACCCTGCTCATACAGGGAATTGCAACCTCCATCGATGCACTTTCCGTAGGATTTACGACAGCACGGTACGGAACAGCAGCTGCTTTCTCGAGCTCGCTGATCATTGCTGTTGTAACATTCGTGATCTGCATGATCGGACTTCTGTTCGGGAAAAAATTCGGTGAGAGGCTCTCGGAAAAGGCAACGATACTGGGCGGTATCATTCTGATCGCAATCGGAATTGAGATCTTCGTGACAGGGATCTGAACGCATCCATTATCATGCATTTTAACTAATAATTTATATAGAATCCGTGAATTATTCGTCAAAACATATATATTTTCCGCCAATTATGGTATAATAACAGGGTGAGTAACCTGATGATAGTTTTTATTGCGGAGGAAAAACTATGCTGACGAAAAGAGAAAATTTTTTGGAAACCATTCATGGCGGAACACCGGATCGTTTTGTGAAACAGTATGAGGCGTTGTCCTTTGTCATGAACACACCTTACGTGAATCAGTTCCCGATTATGCCTGCGAAGCCGGGGGACCCTGCGGTGAAATGTGGCTGGGGTTATTACAATGCCTGGCCGGAAGGACAGCCCGGCGCATTCCCGATGCATGATCCGGAGCATCTTGTATGTCCGGATATCACAGAGTGGAGGCGTTACGTGAAAGCTCCGGAGCTCAATTATACCGCCGAGGACTGGGAACCAACGGTCAAGGCTGCGGAAGCTGTAGACCGCAACGAGACAATGGTTACCGCATTTATGGCTCCAGGCCTTTTTGAAATGCATCATTATCTCTGCGATGTAGAACCGGCCATGATGAATTTCTATGAGGAGCCGGAGGCGGTTCATGATCTGATTGACTATATTACAGAATGGGAACTGAAATACGCGGAGCAGATCTGTGATTATATGAAGCCGGATGTCATCTTTCATCATGATGACTGGGGAACACAGAGATCCACATTTATCAGTACCGATATGTTCCGGGAATTTTTCCTGAAACCCTATCAGAGAATTTACGGATATTTCAAGGAGAGAGGCGTCCTCGTTATCCATCATAACGACTGTTATTGCGCGCCATTTGTTCCCTCCATGATTGACATGGGAATTGATGTATGGCAGGGCTGCATGTCTGTCAACAATCTGCCGCAGCTGGTAAAAGAATATGGTGAAAAAATATCCTTCATGGGCGGAATTGATAACGGCAAGGTTGACAAGCCTGACGTGACACAGGAAGAGATTGCAAAGGAGACAGATCAGCTTTGCAGAGACTGCGGAAAGCATTATTTCATTCCGTGCACAACGCATGGCCTGAATTTTTCTGTTTTCCCGCAAGTTTATGGAATGGTAGACAAGGAAATTGATAAAATGAGCAGGGAGATTTTCGGATAACCTCTGCATCTGAGAAAAACAGACATCAAAAATTTAGGCCGGCAGTCCTGGTAACTGCCGGCCCTCGATGTGTCACAGTCTTCTGACTGTGACAAACCTCACCATCTCATTTTCGAATTCCGGAAACCCGTGCCTTCATTATTCTCTCACGCTCATCTAACACCCGATCAGCAAGCTGATCGGCATCCTCACCGGTGATCTCCTGCGGTCGGGTCCGAACCATAGAGGTATGATGTCCGTTGATCTCAAATTCCTCCGGATTGTCCAATTCCTCCTCCGGGATCGCCAGAACAGTATCATCTGTGCAGAGCGCGTAGACCGTGTAGATGCCCGTTCCCTCATCCATACTAATAAAATCCACGATTTCTCCGTGCTTCCACTCCTGCCTGTGCATTACAAACCAGTTAATCACCTTGTTGTTGGTATCCTCGATGGCAAGGTCCGCCATCATTCCGTTATTTACGATCCACATCGTATTCTCATGAAATGCCTTCATGGCATCCGATATATGACTCATTGATTATCCCTCTCTTCTCTTTAACCTGTCAGCAATGCAAAGTCATCCAGATAACATTAAAGCCTGTTCTCAGGTACACATTCTCATTTGCATTACAAAATGCTGCCTTGACGCTCTCTTGTTCCTGAAGGAAGGTGGTGTCAGGTGATCGATATCCCCGGAAGGAGAAGCAGCAGAACCGTCACCACCAGAAATCCATCCAGCAGTATCAGTGCAAACGCGATCCAGCGCCAGATTACAATGTGATCCTTTCCCTCCAGCTTTGCCCTGCCCAGAAATATCCACGACATAATCGAGCATGCCAATCCCACAAATGGACTGATCAAAAGCGTCAGCATCGCAATATATGACGCGGTCACTGAATAGGCGATGACCGTATCCAGTATCATCATAAAAGCATCTGCCAGGACAAGCACCGCCGCGACTCCCATAAATATTTTTCCCTTTTTCAGATTACTCATACCGTCCCGCTCCGACTTTTCTTCTCTCCATCCTGCAACGCAGCACTTCCGTAACAGCCGCTGCACGGACTATTCGACTTATCATTTGCTATTCCTGCAAAAACCTTGTACTGACCCTGTCCACAACACCTATATAGCAATCAATGTTCAATCTCTGGCCTCAGCGCCTATATGACAACCACTGTTCAATCTTTGTCCACAGCGCCTATATGGCAATCAATGTTCAATCTTTGTCAACGACGCCATATGGCAACCGAAATACGGACTCTGTACCGCACAAACGAGATAAAACACGCTGCGCGAGTTTTATCTCGCTATCGCGACGCTCGCCGCACACGAATACTTCGCATTCGGCTGCGGCTCACTGTTCGCGTAAATAAAGCCTTCCACCATTTTACCGGCAGAAGGCATCTTCGTCAAATATTAAGTTCCAGGGTATCCACGTCTTCCGGGTTGCTGACAGGCATTCACCTTTTCGTGCTGCTCACTCGATTCCGCCCGGATTTTTCTTCTCATACAGAAATCTCTCTGGAAGACTGATGTGGAATCCCTTTGCCACCTCACGGAAATCCTCCGGGGTGATCGTCTGGCGTTTCACCGGGGTCACAGCCAGAACCTTGAGAAGGATCTCTGCAGACTTCTCAACGGTGTGCATCAGGCCGAATGTCAGGTCGAAGTCCTCTCCCGAGCAGAACATCCCGTGGTGTGCCCAGATCGCGACATCATACTTCTCCATCAGACGGCTGGTCGCGACGGCGATCTCTCTTCCTCCCGGAACCATCCACGGCACGACACCTACGCCGTCCGGAAAAACAACCGGACATTCTGTCGCGGACTCCCAGAGCTCCCGTGTGAAGATTTCATCCTTCAGTGGAAGTACAAAGGTGAGCGCGATGATGTTTGTGGTATGCGCATGGTAGATCACACGATGTCTTCCGTTTGTCACTCTCTTCTTCACTTCATGGTTCATCATATGTGCAGGAAGCTCGCTGGTCGGCCGTCCGCCTTCTACAAGGCCCCAGCGGATCCGGTAATTCTCTCCCTTGTCATCCAGCTCAATGATCGCAAGGCAGGCCTCCGGGTCTACGGCAATATTCCGGAAATATTTTCCGCTTCCTGTGATCAGGAAAAATTCCCCGGCAAGTCCGGGAACGCTGGTTCCGATTGGTGCCCAGTCTGCGTGATCATTCAGACGCGGCCGAATCTCCTCTACCTCAGACGGTTTCAGACGATAGGAAAGATTTCCACCGTTTCTCTCATGCCATCCCTGCTTGAAACCGTCATCTGCCATCTTCACAAATCCACGGACAAATTTTGTATCAAGAATTTTCATAAAATCCCGCCTCCCCATCATGCGGCACTTTCTGCCGCTGCATTTTAGTCGTTTTATGTGGTATTTGAATGTTGTTTTTATTGTTTTTATGTCTATATGATAGTTATATTCTTTGTTTTTGTCAATACAATTGCGTTGTTTTGTGTTGTTTTTGTTGGTTTGCCTTATTTTTCGGGATAGATACGATTTGTTTTGGTTAATTTTCCATTTTTACCGCCACATTTCAATCTGCGACTAGTCATTTATTGCAATGTTCCTTACAAAAAAATGAGTTGCTCTGGTCCCACCCGGTAACGAAAGTACCCCTCCTCAAAATCCGGCATCCAGCTTTCCGGACACACAAAAAGGAGCCGCTCCAGCATGCGGCTCCTTTTTATAGGAAGGAGAATCGGTATGCGCCCTTTCCAGGCTCACATACCTCATATGAAAAAGAAACAATGATAACAAGTGCCTTGTATATTTATTTGTTTCTATGCTTAACAGTATAAAGCTCAAATGTGATGAGACCTTGTTCCGCCCGTTAATAAATTGAAAACAAAATATGAACATACTGTATAAGCTCTTCGAAAACGCAGACAGGATCGTCGCACGCGAAGCGTGTGTAAGAGACTGTATGTAATTTCGAAGGCAACAGGTATGAGGATGAAGCGCGAACGCGCGAAATCCGAATACCTGTAGGATTGCGGGAGTGCGAAGCACGGAGCAATCCGTAGCTTATACAGTTTGTAGCACGACTTATCATATGAGGCTTACTGTATAAGTCCAGTCGCAATGTTCTTGGCCCACGGGGAGCTTGCTCACCGGTGGGCAAGAACATTAGCGACGACAACAGGTATGAGCATGGAGCGGTGCGAAGCAACGCGGGAATGCCCATACCTGTTAGCGGCACGAAAGCTGCGAAGCAGCGAAGTGACGCGGGGACTTATACAGTTAGCAACATAACAGCTCTTCGAAAACGCAGACAGGCCGCCTGCCGCGAAGCGTGTGTAAGAGACTGTATGCGATTTCGAAGGCAACAGGTATGAGCATTTATTTTTTCTGCACTGTCCGGCGATACCAGAACAGATACTGCTGCATGATCCCGTTGTACGGCTTATATGCATCGAAAGCAAATCCTCCCGGATACTCTTCCTCCAGAAGTCTCAGAATCCAGACGTCCTCCGGAAAGGAATCCAGTCGGTGAAAGCCAAACAGCATCACGCAATTCGCCACCTTAATTCCAACGCCATAGAGTGCCATCAGCTCTTCCTTCAGCTCTTCGTCCGGAAGCCCTTTCAGCCTGCCGAAATCTATCCTGCCATCCGCGGCATCTTCTGCAGCTCTGTGCACATACTTTGCCCGATATCCAAGACCGCACTCTGCTAGCTGTTCCCCAGAAAGCGAACACAGCTGTTCCGGTCCCGGGAAGGAATATCGTTCCTCCGCCAGCCGTGTTCCGGCTATTCTGCACAGCTTATCCACGGAAAGACGAATGGCCGGGATGTTCTTTCTCTGAGAAACAATAAACGTAATCAACGTCTCCCACGGGTCCTGGTTGAGGATGCGGATTCCTTTCCCGCAGGCAGAAGCCCGATACAGATAGGGGTCCTTCTCCGGATCTATCCTTCGACGAACCGACGAATAATCCAGCCCCAGATCAAAATACTGCCTCCAGAATGTCTCAAACTCTTCCCTGGAACAGGTTAGCTCAAGACGATGTCTATTCACTTCTTTCCCACGATCTTGTTCCCGAATCCGCACCCAGTGACTGCCGGCTATGATCTCATAACCGTCTTCTGTCTCTGTCCATCGAAAGCACTGCCCGCTGTCCGCTATCTTCTTCAGGTCAAAGTCATCCGAGATTTCTGTCACCATCTGCCTGTATACGCTCCGATTCCCTCAAATAAATATCTGTCGTTCATTCCAGGAACTTCTGTACCGGTTCCACAAATAGCATTCTTCCGCCCATACCGGGGATCTCTGTACCCATTTTCCAACAAATTCCACACACAAACGATAAAACAGCGACTATCGGTATTTCCGAGCGATATCCAGATATTCCGCATTTCCGTCGATATAGTCTTTATACACAAGCACTGGATCCTTCCCATGATACACAAGACAGATTCCGCAGCTGTCACAGTCACTGATGCATTTGAATTTTTCCCGAATGAAGGCCTCTCTTTCCTCTCTCGTGGAATTATGAATTTCCGGCGGCATCGCATTCACCCCTTAACTCTCCCGCCCTGGTAGGCGGCATTCAATTCACTGATTTCCTTTTCTCCTTCGATATACGGCCGATAAAACGCATCTACATCCCCGCCTCCCAGGTTGTCACAGCCGTTGCAGAACTCACAGGTCTGCCCGCAGACTGAAAGTGCCTGATTCACAATCCGAATTCTTTCCTCACGTGTCGTATCCTTGATTAAAATCGATTTCATGGCCATTCCTCTCTTCCTTTTATCGTACATCTCCTTTTATAACACATAACTCTGAGATTCACAATCCGACATCCCCGGTTCATGCTTGACATCCGACACCCCGGTTCATGAATGGCATCCATTCGTCCAGGAATTTATCAGGACTGCCCTTTCCTGCCAAACTTACCAGGGAACTCCCTGCATAATGCGGGCGTGCGCAGCTTACAATGCGCAGCCTCTCTGCCAAACGCACCCGAAAATTCCGGATCTTCTGCAGACCTGAAAAAAAGCACGTTCAAAGCTTCTGACTGTGCTAAAATTTTGGTGCTAAAATTTTTTCAAAAAAATTTAAAAAAGGGGTTGATTTTTTCTCAGAGGTAACGTATAATCATCTTCGTTGTTACGGAACAGCAACACAAATTCAATACAAATCAAGCGCCATTAGCTCAGTTGGTAGAGCAGTAGACTCTTAATCTATTTGTCCAGGGTTCGAGTCCCTGATGGCGCACTTATGAAGCGCTGTTTTTGGTATCGAAAGGATACCGGGGACGGCGCTTCTTATTTTTGTCCATTAAACGTTAAGCAATCGAACGAAAACCTATGAGTAAAAGGCAAAAAGGATGCCCATCAAAGCAAAAAAGCAGCGCATCAGAGTAAGAACCGATATGCACGCAGAGCCGGCGGCACCGCATGATTGCGGCACCGCCGGCTCTTGTCAGTGACGATTATCCACGGCTATCCCCGGAATTCACGCCTTGTTTCTTGTAATCCTGCGGATGGCATCCGGAGCTCCGATCACGTAGAGATGCATATCCTTCTCAAACACAAAATCCGGGTCGAGAATCTGCTCGACGTCGCCTCCCAGCTGAAAGGCAAGAATTTCGACGCCATACTCCGATCTTACCTTCAGGTCCAGAATGCTCTCTCCGACCCAGGCTGAAGGAACGGCAATCTCATAGATGCCAAGATTTTTGCTAAGCTCATTGTAATCAAAAACATTTCTCGCGCCGAACCGGACTGCCAGCTTCTCCGCTTCATCTCTTTCCGTATACACGACGTAATCTGCACCGTTATGCAGAAGAAGTTTGCGGTACATATCCCTCGCCGCTCTCGCTATGATATATTTTGCACCTGCCTCATGAAGAAGGTAGGTAACAACAAGTGCCGCCTGAAAATCTTCCTCGATCGTGACCACACACAGATCGAAATCATTGATCCCGAGCGACTTGATCACCTGCGGATTGGTGGCATCCGCAATCTGGATGTTGGGGATTCTGTCTACCACATCATTTGCCGTCTCTTCATCTTCCTCAACAGCCATCACGTTATTTCCCAGATCCTGCAGCCGTATTGCCATATGTCTGCCAAAGCGTCCGAGTCCTATAATCAGCACATTCTTCATTGCCTCTGCTCCTTCTGTCTGCGGGATCCTCCCCGCCTTCCTGCGTCACGCAATATATTACAACAATTACAGGCCGATCTCCTTATTGTAAAGGCCATTTACAGCCCTATACGATAACCTTGCCACAAGCTGTGTTACTTCACCACGAGCCTAGCTCAAAATGCATAGTTCATCGCAAGCGGGGCTCATAATGCATTACTCTCCGCAAGCGGGGCCACAAAACCGCATTCCCCCGGCCAGACGGGCAGCAATCTACATTAGCCCCGCAAGCGGACTGTCTCAACCCCGAAAAACGGATCAGCCGATGGATATTTCTTCCGCCGGATATCTTGATGCCACTCTCCGGTCTCTTCTTGTCATCGCGGTCAGCACCGTCACCGTTCCGCTGCGGCCGAAGATCATCAGCACACACAGCAGCAGCTTTGACAGCATGCCGAGCCTGGGCGTAATGCCAAGGGTGGATCCCACTGTTGCCACCGCGGATGCCGATTCGAAAAACGCCGTCTGAAAATCTACGCCCCTTTCCACTGAGGAGATGATCATAGCGACAGCTATCGCACTGAAAATATACAAAATCGCTACCGTCGCCGCTGTACTGATTGTCTCGGGATCTACGGAGCGATGGAAAGCCTCCACTTTCTTCCTCCGCTTTCCGGTCGTCCTGACACTCAGGAAAAGCACTGCCACCGTTGTGGTCTTCATACCGCCGGCAGTAGAGCCCGGTGAACCACCGGACAGCATCAGCATGATCATCAGAAACTGAGCCGCTGTCGACATCGCGCCGAGATTCATCGTGGAAAAACCTGCCGTTCTGCAGGTCACAGACTGAAACAGACTGCCTGCGATTTTTCCACTCACAGACATGGACTCAAAATCCGGATTGCCAATCTCCAGAAGAAAAATTCCGATGGCTCCCCCGAAGGTCAGAATTGCGGATGTCGTAAGAACGATTTTGCTCTGCAGCGCAAGATTTCTGAAATGAAATCTGTGATCAATCAGATCCCTCCACACCAGGAATCCGAAGCCGCCGAGACTGATTAAGGCCATAATAATGATCACAACGTACCAGTTGCTCTCACACATGGCCAGTGAGGAATTCGGCGTGTACCTTCCCATAAGATCGAAACCGGCATTGCAAAACGCCGAAACCGAATGAAAGATACTGCTCCATATGCCGTCCCAGAATCCCTGCCTCGGCACAAAATAAATGGAAAGAAGCGCAGCTCCGGTTCCTTCCACAATCGCTGTTCCCTTTACCACAAACTGGGTGATGCGCACGATTCCGCCGACGGCAGGCGCCGCAATCGAGTCCTGCTGCAGCCTTCTGGAATGAAGTCCGATCTTCTGACGGGCCGCCATCATCATCACAATGGCAAAGGTCATGAATCCGACGCCTCCGATCTCCATCAGGATCACCAGGACAAGCTGTCCGAAAAACGTCCAGGTGCTAAATGTATCAAACCGGATAAGGCCCGTCACACAGGTTGCCGATGTTGCCGTAAAAAAGCAGTCCGAAAACGGTATCCTGGCACCGGTCTTCGACGATATCGGCAGCCAAAGCAGAAACGCACCAACCAGAATCACAAGGACAAAGCCGACCGGTATGATCTGCGTCGGTGTAAGCATGTTCCAGAATCTTCCCAGCTTTGCAGACAGCGACTCACTGTCTTCCATATCATAGTGACGTATACCCTCACCCATTTTTCTCAGTCTCCTCCTCAGCAGAGCGGTCATTCCACTTTTATGTCTGAAGCAGCGCGCCCCTTTTCGCTACTGTCTCTGAAGCAACGCGCCCCTTTTCGCTACTGTCTCTGAAACAGAACGTCCTTCCGATACTGTCTCTGAAGCAGGGCGCTCCTTTCCGCTACTGTCTCTGAAACAGAACGTCCTTCCACTCCGATGTCTGACAAGCTATCCTACAACGCGATGAAGAGGAAAAAATAGCCGAAACAAATAATCTGTTAGCCGTTTTCCAATTTTTTCAGAACCGGTGTGTACAAGTACGCGCACGCGAAACCCGGAAGTGTGAAGCCGATGAGGATAACCAGAAATCCGATCCGGAAACCAACTCTCCAGATCACGTAGAGCCAGGCCGCATGAATTGCCACCATACCCAGCGTCCTCGGCAGATATCCGACAGCCAGTGCCGCCGCATTGCGGAATATCTGTCCAAACGTATTTTCAAACCGGGCGATCAGGACAAAACTGTAGGACATATGCGCCAGAAGAAGCAGCGTCAGCCCGGCAATGATTACACGAAAAATCATCTGATCATACCCGAATGATTTCAGCATCGTCCATTCCAGCGCAATCAGCCCTCCAAAAAACAGATCGAGTGCCCACATCCCGGTCGCCTGTTTGAAATTCTCCTTAAACGCTCTGAAAAAGGATTTAATAATGTAGGATTCCTCGTTCCGGACCATCTTCAGAAGAACACTGTGCATCGCCGCAAGAGAAGCCCCGATGGTGATCAGCGGAATGCTGCACAGCACCGTCAGAAGATTCAAAAGTACCAGATCAAACACTCTGGTCAATCCTCTCATGACCGGTCCGTCCATATTAAAAAATTTGTCCATACCTTCATCCTCTAATAAGTGTCATACCGCTCGTACTTATGAATCCGCCGACGCGCTGCCTGTATAGGTAAGTCCCAGCGTCTTCATCGCCTGACGATCCAATTCTTCCAGACTTGTATAAGGCTCTACGTATTTCTTAAGATACTCCTCCAGGCAGAGATTTTCATCATACATAACCTTTGCCGCGGTCATCCCGACATATCTGTAATGCCAGGATTCATAGACAATCTTCGTGATGTCCTGTTTTCCCTCCGGATACCGGAGTACATAGCCATATTTCCAGCAATTTTCATGAAGCCACTTCTGAACCTCTTCCTGATCCTGAGAGCTGTCGATCGCAGTGTTGTGCTCACATCCGATATCCGCCGCCAACGCTGTTTCGTGCTCACTTGTTCCCGGAACTGCAACGCTCTCCGCCGCCATGGCTCGTGCGTCTTCCTCGGAGTATCCGCCGCTGACATACACGTTTGTCATGCTCTCGAAATCCAGAATCTGCTGGCTGTGTGTCCGATACCCGGAAACCACGAGAGGATCGTACCCCGCCGCCCTGCAGTCGGTCAGCATCTGCTGAAGCTGTTCGGCACATCTTGAATCGGTTTCCTGCCCGTTATCAACCGTCGTAACCTGCGCCGTATATCCGTTCGGATAAGGATGACTGCTGTTCACCAGAATGAGCGCCCAGTTATCTATCGTGTTGTACTTGGCAGGGTCCGGCTTCGCTGCCTCTGTCGGTGTCGTTTCCGCATCTTCTGCCGCGCTGTTTTCCATCGTATCCGATACCGATTGCGACGCCGATCCGGAGATCACCTGCGGTCCGGATTCCTCCTTTGCGCTGCTGCCTCCGTTACCATTCACCTCAGCAGTCCGTTCTCCATGAATCTGAATAAGAATGTACCCTCCGAGTATGATAATCAGTGCAATTCCAACCACAAGCACCATCTTTAGTATTGTATCCAGTCTGTTATGCCTCACCTGATCAGTTCCTTTATCTTATCTTCAATATACTTTGTCGTGTAAAAAATGATTTCGTAATGGAGAATTTTAATAGAATTTTTGTCCCAGAGAAAACGGATGCTTGCCGGGAACTCCTCATCGGAATCCCAGTACTGGAACCAGACCTTCAGAAACGGAAAAACCGGAAGCAGGTAACTCACATCACCGCCCTTGCAGGGCAGCCCTCCGAGCGACTCACACGCCTTTCGGATCTCGCCTGTTTTTCCCTCAAAGGGACGAATCACATCGGGCTGATGAAGCTTTCTTGCATGTCCGGCACCGACAATTCCTCCCATCTGCGCCAGCGTCTCCCAGTTTCCGGCCATCTCCGGAAATTCTTCATTCACGTCCGAGCAGCAGAAAACATCGTAAATCGCCATGACGATATCATGCTCCGCCGGCTTCATGCTCCCCCGGCACGTAATCGTCCCAAGCTGCCGGCTGATCTGATAATCCTGTCCCAACACCTTTATAAAGAGATAGTTCTCATCGCTTTCCAGCTCATATTTGTGAATCAGCTTTTCCTGATCCAGCGTGAGGAATTCCTTTCGGGACTCCTCAGACATCGCGTCATAATTACCGCACATTTCTATTCCTTTCTATTCCTATCCATTCTCCCTCCGAATGCGATCCCTCTCTGTCTTCCCGCGCGCACAGGTTTTTCACTTCACCGGTTTTTACCCGCTCCTTTCTTCCTCCGAATGCGGTTCCTCTCTGCCTTTACCGCGCGCACAGGTTTTTCACTTCACCGGGGGGTTATCCGCATACGTTTTCTCAGCCTCACTGTCATCGTCCGCATGCCGTTTCTCCGCGTCCAGTGCCTGAAGGATTCTGCTGTAATGAAGGAAGTGTCCGGACTCGCCGATTCTGCGGATTTCATCAAACGGAACGACCCGGAATCCTTCTGTCTCTTCCTCCTGCGGCACGACATCCTCTTCAGAGAAGTCTATGTGGAAATGGTAAATATCGGTGAAATAATTATCACCGCCCTCCGGATCCGTGTTCTGATAGGAATATACGCATCCGCCATCTGCCTGGGAGACGTCCAGACCGGTCTCCTCTCTCACCTCACGGCACACCGCCTGAAACGACGTTTCCCCGGCACGGACGCCTCCCCCGGAAACCTCCCAGTCGCCGGCTGCCCATTTCTTGTTCTTCTTCCTCTGCGTGATCAGAAATCTGTGATCCGACCGCTCGACCAACGCAATCACAACCAGCATATATTCACCGGGCTGCAATCTGTACGCTTTACGGGGAACCTGTCTTCCGGTTTTCTCTCTGTCTGAATTATAGATGTCGATATATTCCATATTCTTCCGCTCCATACTCTGTGCGTCCTTACCCTGCGGACTCCGGTTCCGGCGGCTTTCCATCTCCGGCTACGGGTTCGTAATCCGAAAGATTTCTGTCTCCGGCTACGCATTTGTAATCCGGCAGATTTCTGTCTCCGGCTACGCATTTGTAATCCGGCAGATCTCTGTCTCCGGCTACGGGTTCATATTCCGGCGGTTTTCTCTCACAGATCCCTGATTCCATCTCCCTGTTTCCTGAAAATCACCCGGAACATTAGTATAACACATCTTTTCGCATATCATACCGTAAACGTGAACCGCCCGCAAGCCGAATGACAGTATAAAACAGGCCCTTGCCTGAATCTTCTCCAGGCAAGGGCTTCCATATTGGATTTCTTTGACTTTTTGTGACTTTGACAGGCCTTAGCCCGCAGCGTTTTTGTCGTAATAAACGCCCTCGGTCTGCACCGGTGCCGGAGCGGGTGCCAGCGTGTACCCCGCTGAATAATAAATGATCACCGGTTCTCTCACCGATACCAGATTATAGATCTGAGCAGCCGCGTCAAGCGGAAGATTCAGACATCCATGAGAGCCGTTTGCGATATAGATATCTCCTCCGAACGCCCCTCTCCAGGTTGCGTCATGCATGCCGCATCCGGAATATGTAAACGGCATCCAGTAACTTACCGGCTGCGTATAGGTATAGTAGTTTTCCTTGCCGGCAATCTGATCTCCGAGCAGCGTGGCATCCTTTTCCTTATTCAGAAGCATAAACGCTCCCTCCGGTGTGTGATAGGATTCATTCATTGTTCCGGATACACAGTCAGTCTCGTAAGCCACCTGACCATTGACGTACACCCAGATATGCTGCCGGCTCAGATCCGCCTCGACGTAATTCTGTCCGAATCCGTTGTTGTCATCCGGAGATGCATACGCCGTAACACTGTATACCGGCTCCCTGGTCGTAACCGCCCCGCTGTTCAGTTCGTCGGTCAGCTGAGATATTTCTGCTGACTGGTTCACCTCGTAGCCGTAGTACCCGGTACCCTTGATGGTGACGTCCCCGATTCCAGTTGCATGGAAGGTCCGATCAGCGTTGACCGTGTCGGTATCCGCCGCCAGCTGAGCCACATAATCCGCGATATGCTGGTTCCATGCCGCGTCGTCCTTCGTCCAGGAGCCATCCGCATTCTGCGTCAGCCAGTTCACCGTCGTTGATCCGTCAAGTGTGCGTGTAGATGTCGGAAGGGTATACGTGATGCTTGCGCTGACCGCCTGATTCAGGGCAGCGAGCTGCTGATTCAGAGCTTCATTGTCCGCAGAAATCTCCGCGTTCTGATAGATTCCGTCTGTTGTCGTTAGATCCAGTTCCTTCTGACAGCCGGACACCGCGCTCTCCACCGCGCGCAAAACTGCTCCCTTATCCAGTACCGTGCCGTCCGACTGAGGTACAATTGCAAATCCACTGTCCGTTTTCTCGATTCTTGCGTTGACCGGCTGCGTCATATTGGCATCCTGCATCTCCGGAAAGTTGTTCACCATGTTCTGGAGGTCCGACACCTTGTAGAGAAAATCACCGTTTGGAGTTGTAACGGTGCGCTGCTCCGACTCATCCGTGCTGTCCGCATCCGAACTCACCCTGTCTGTGAAAACACCCCGGATTACTTCCTGTCCGTTCCGGAATTTCACGGTAAGACTGTAGTCCTCACCAGGTGTTTTCTTCAGCTCTGTCTCTTCCGAATCCGCCGATTGTGTGTCCGAAGCTTCAACAGAAAGAGCCGCCACGCTTCCAATAGATTTATGATTGTGATTGGAGCTCCCCGCTCCCTTTCCTCCGATAACGAACAGACCACACAAAATTCCTATCGCTGCGATCAGACACACAAGCGGGAGAACCAGTCTGCGATACCGTCCTTCAGATTTCCTTTTGTTTGTCCCCATACGAATTCCTCTTATCCGTTCCGAACTCTTCTTTATAAAGCTCTTCTTTAATAAAACTATTCTTTATAAAACTATTCCTTATAAAATAAATAAAGAATATTCTATCTTCTGCAGGTCTCACCAGCTTCAGGGTCTTTCTGTATTCCGTCCTGAAACACGTATTTTCAATATTATAAATCTCTTCAGCCTTCCCGTCTATCCTGTAGACACTTTTTATACATAATGTATTTCTCAATGTACCTTTAATTGTTATTATATAGTGTGTACTATACAGTGTAGTACACACTATGTCAATCCCGTGTCATGAACTTTCTTTTTCAATAATTCAACGATCGCAACATCAACATCATATCTTAAATACACAAATGAAACCTTTTCCATTCGCAGTTTCGCTGTGTGTTTATATGGAAAGTATGCACGCGCAAAATACCCGATACGATTTTAAAAAAAACGCTTGCGCGCAATTTAATTTTGTGATACATTGTAATTGTTCAATACAGGCAATACAAAAACTTATCAGCGAATACAGATAAACCACAGGAGGAATAACACCATGGTGAAAATGATCAATCAGAACGATTTCGACGCGGAGGTAATGCAGGCAAAGGGTCTTGTCGTTGTAGATATGTACGCGGACTGGTGCGGTCCCTGCAAAATGATGGCTCCCGTTATGGACAGCCTCTCCGAGGATTATGATGATGTCAAGTTTGTAAAGATCAACGTAGACAATAATCCGGATGTCGCTGCAAAATTCGGCGTACAGAGCATCCCGAACTTCGTATTCATTAAGGACGGCCAGAAGGTCGATCAGGTGGTCGGCGCAAGAGACTCTGAGAGCTTTGAGGCAATCATCGACAGGAATAAATAATAAGTCGGATCTGGAACTTTTGCCGGACTGTGATCATCACAGTCCGGCGTTTTTTTGTCTCAGGCTTCACGGCCACAAACAAGCTGTGATGGATGTCTGAAAAAGTTTTTTAAAAAAATTAGCACTCACCTATTGACAGTGCTAATAACCGGTGCTAGTATACATAATGTCAGAAGAAAGCAGATGATAATCCAAACAGCATAGTGGCTGAGAGGGGGATGAAGAAAAATCATCCGATTCTGAGAAGTGCCGCAAGGAATCCACTGCAGCTCTTCTGTTAGAAAATAAATGTGAAATTACATGAACTCATTCAGAGAAACAGGCATTTTCGAAACGGAACGAATGAGCAGAAGGAGGAATGACTTATGATGTATATGCCAAGTATTTTCAGAAATGATTTTGTAAATGATTGGACAGATGATTTCTTCCAGGCACCGTTTTTTGAGGAAAATGGAGTGATGAAGACAGACATCAGGGAAGACGAAAAGGGCTATGACTTTACGGTTGAGCTTCCCGGATTCCGCAAAGAGAATATTTCCCTGAGCCTGAATGAGGGTGTTTTGAATATAAAGGCCGTGAAGGATTCCAAGGAAAAGGACGAGAAGGAAAAGGACGGCAAAATCGTTCGGATCGAGAGATACAGCGGGAATATGGAGCGCAGTTTCTATGTCGGCGATGATGTTTCCGAGAACGACATCACGGCAAAATTCGACAACGGCGTTCTGAATATTCATATTGCAAAGAAAGAACCGCAGACTCCTGAACCGAAGAAGATTGCGATAGGCTGATAACTGATCCGTTCAGACAGCTGAAAGCAGTGTCAGACAGGGTCAAGCGACACCCGGAAATCAAGGAAACGAGATAAAACACGCTGCGCGAGTTTTATCTCGCTATCGCGACGCTCGCCGCACACGAATACTTCGCATTCGGCTGCGGCTCACTGTTCGCGTAAATTTATAAGCTGTCATGTCACTGAGAGATTCAGTCGGCGTGACAGCTTTTTGAGAATACAGAATAAAATTTTCATCCATGCAGGCATGAGGCAATATATCACAGCCGCATCACGATGAACCGAGGGAATAAACAATCAGAGGCGTATAATATATGAGCATAGCATTAAACAGAAGGGGTATGAAATCCAGGAGAGGAAGAAGGTGAGATAATTATGAAGAAGGATTTTTACGAGGTGCTTGGTCTTCCCAAAGGAGCTGATGAGAACGCGATCAAGAAAGCCTTCCGTCAGCTGGCAAAGCGCTATCACCCGGATATGAATCCCGGCGATAAAATGGCCGAGAAGAAATTCCAGGAGGTCAATGAAGCGTATGCTGTCCTCAGCGATCCTGAAAAGAAGCGGATCTATGATAAGTGTGGCATGGCTGCATTTGAGAATGGCATGGATCCGAAAAAATATGAAGAGGCATATGATGCGTACGGCGGCAGAAGCGATTTTGGCGGCGGCAGGGCCGGAGCTGAGGATTTCTTCCGCAACTTCACAGGGGGAAACGGCGGAACGAGCTATAGTTATCAATCCTACGGCCCGGATGGCAGGAAATATCAGTCCTTCCATTTTAACGGAGATGGCGCAGATGACATCTTCGGCCAGATGTTCGGAAATATGTTTCATGGCAAAACCGGAGACTCCTTCAGACACGGCCGTGCCTCTGAAGGTTACTCATCCGGATCAGGGTTCAGCGGCTTTGGACAGGACGGAACCGGTGGATTTTATGAAGGCATGGACAATGCCGACTACGACCTTCATTCAGAAATCACCATCGGCTTCATGGATGCGGTCAACGGATGCAGCCGGAAGGTACAGCTTTCTTCCCCGGATGGCCATGTAAGCACTCTGGAGATCCGCATACCGGCAGGCATCGAAGATGGCAAATCCATACGTCTGAGAGGTAAGGGCCATCAGAAACCGAATGGTGCCAGTGGTGATCTGATCATCAAGGTTAATGTTCAGAATATGCCCGGATTCGAGCGTAAGGGAAATGATTTGTATACAACCGCAAAGATTCCATACACGACAGCAGTCTTCGGCGGCGAGACCGAGGTTCCCGTACTCAACGGAAGAGTCGTGTGCAGAATTCCGAAGGGCACACAGTCCGGAAGCAAGATCAGATTGAAAGGCAAAGGCGTAAAAGATATGAAAGGCGTCTGCGGGGATGAATATGTCACGATTGAGATTGCGGTTCCAAAGGTTCTCACGCGCGAAGAACAGAAAGCACTGAAGGCATATCAGGCCGCGGAGAACCGAAGCGGCACAGCCGCTTCCGGTGACTAATCCAACCCGCAGGAACAAATCTGACCATGCACAAAGAACAAAGGAGACAGACCGGATCCGCATCCGTCCTGTCTCCTTTAATTTACGCGAACAGTGAGCCGCAGCTGAATGCGAAGTATTCGTGTGCGGCGAGCGTCGCGATAGCGAGATAAAACTCGCGCAGCGTGTTTTATCTCGCTTTTACTCCTCGAAGATACACCCGGATCTTCTTTACGTTACACCCGGATCTTTCCGTTACACCCGGACCTTTCCATTACACCCGGATCTTTCCGTTACACCCGGATCTTTCTGTCGCATTCAGAGTTTTTCTCTTTCCGGGGCACTGCGATGAGCTTACAGATCCGGTTTCCTCTGGCTGAGAATTTTTTCTCATATTCCGTCATGATATTTCCCTGATTCATCTCCGGGTCATTGTGAAGATCAAAGGTATACTGCAGAAGCTTCCAGCCGTTTTCACGAATCTCTTCCAGCGAAAAATCAAAGAGCTGCCGGTTATCGGTTTTGAATTCCAGCCGTGCTTCCCTGCTCATGATTTTCTCGTAAAGTTTCAGAAATCCGGACGATGTCAGACGTCTCCCCGCGTGACGGTCCTTCGGCCACGGATCCGAAAAATTCAGATAGATCCCGTCGACCTCCCCCTCTCCAAATACCTCTGTCAGTTGTCTTGCGTCCATCCGGAGAAAACGAAAATTGCAGTTCCTCATCAACCCCGGCCTTTCCTTCACATCTGCGGATAGGCCATGAACATTCTCCGGATCTGCTCCTGCCCGAATTCTCGCTCGCATCTCCGCCTTCTGAACCGCCCGGAACAGAACGCTGTCATACATCTCGATTCCGATAAAATTGCGGTCCGGGTACGCCTCCGCCATATCCATCAGAAAATGTCCCTTTCCCATCCCGATCTCAATATACAGCGGCTGTTTCTTCTCAAAAACACCGTCCCACCTGCCACGGAAATTCTCCGGATTCTGTATGCAGTACTCACTGCTGCGAATCACATCCGCAGCACCCGGTATATTACGCAGCCTGCTCATCTATTTTCTCCTCCATTATCCTCTGTATCCGCTTCATCAGCTTCACCTTTATCTGCTTCATCTTATCTGCTTCACCTTATCTGCTTCACCATTGTCTGCTTCACCTTTATCTGCTTCGTCTTGATCTGTTTCATCTTTATCCACACCCGCTTTATCCCCATCCGGCATCCACCTGCCCTGCATCGAATCATCTGGTTCTCCCGGCGAACCCCGCCGCACAATCCAGCCCTGTCACAGTTCTCCAGCCGGGAGGTGACTCCATATACACTCCATATAGCCCCATATATATGTACAAATTACATGTGTGTGAACCTTCGGACGTACCCGTTTTCAAAAGAGCGACACCATGTATATGTACGAATTACAGAAACGATTCCATATTTTGTCAGATTTTTTTGAGGATCACCACACAATTCAGAGATAGGGAATCTAATAGTTTCACTATAGAAAAGTCAAGGCTTTTTCACGGGTTTTTCCGGATTTTGGATATTTTGGAGATTGTTCACAAAACATCTGTTCACGATTTTCTCTTATGTAACCATGTAATTTTCCCCACATTTTTGTTGATAATGTGGATAACTTCGTGGATAACTCTATTTTATGCGCCTTTCCGGCCTTCTGAAATGTTGATTATTTTGTGAATGAAAATCTCAGCTCAAAGAAATTTTTCATCGCAGCTTCTTCAATTTGTGCACTTTTTTATCTGGGGTTTATCAGGAGAATTTTGTATACAAAAGTGGCAATACATTTTCAGATTCTGCCGTAGGCTTGTGCCAGATTCCGGAATGCCGGCAGGCTTCTTCGGATCTGATCTGTCGTCACACAATAGGCAATCCTCACATATCCGGGCGTGCCGAAGCTGTCCGCCGGAACAAGCAGAAGCTCAAAATCCTTTGCTCTCTCACAGAATGATACCGCATCCTCCTCCAGAGCCTTCACAAACAGATAAAACGCGCCGTCCGGATGAACACAGGTGTACCCATATTCCGTGAGAGCGTCATAGAGAAGATCCCGGTTCGTCCTGTACACAGACAGATCCGCGACCTGTCCGACGCACCTTTCGATCACATGCTGGGCAAGGCTCGGCGCACAGACATATCCCAACGCACGGCCCGCTCCCGCAACTGCCGCATACAGATCCGCTGCCTGATCCGCCTCATCGGGAATCAGAATGTAGCCGATCCGCTCGCCCGGCAGGGAGAGCGATTTGCTGTAGGAATAGCATACCACTGTGTCCCGGTAATATTTTGTCATATACGGAACCATGATCTCTTCATCATACACAAGCTCACGGTACGGCTCGTCTGTAATCAGATAAATCGTATGCCCGTACGCCTGCTCCTTCTCCGCGAGAAGAGAGGCCAGCTTTTTCACAGATTCCTCACGGAACACGACACCGGAAGGATTATTCGGGGAATTGACAAGAACCGCCTTCGTTTTATCTGTAATTACTGCATCCAGATTATCAAAGTCGATCTGGAAAGTCTCCGGATCGGTCGGAGAGGTGACCAGCTTTCCTCCAGAAGTCTCGACAAACACACGGTACTCCGGAAAAAACGGGGTAAACGTAACAAACTCGTCCCCCGGCTGAGCCATTGCAGTTATCGTAATCTTCAGTGATGCCGCCGCTCCGCACGTCATATACAGATTAGACGCTTGAAAAGAGGTACCGAATCTTCGATTCAGATCCTCCGCGATCGCACGTCTTGTATCCAGATCGCCCGCTGCCGAGGTATAACCGTGAAGCCAGATATCATCATGTGTATCAATTAGGTTCTTATACGTCACATTCACATCCGCCGGAGCCGGAACATTCGGATTCCCGATGCTGAAATCAAACACATTCTCCTCTCCGATCTCAGCCTTTCTTCTCTTGCCATACTCAAAAATCTCACGAATCTTCGAAGGTGCTTTCCCCAGCTGTTCCATCTGTGTGTTAATCATTGTGCTGACCTCCATTTTCTTATATACGCACATTTCCATAAACGCATATTCTTATTTACTAAAACTTCCCATAGCAAAAATGGGCTTCGCACCTTGAAAACTCAATAATACAGGCAATCAGATAGGATCTTTATGCCGCTAAACCCGCCTTTGCCAGCGAATT
>NZ_JBQKIK010000010.1:0-85160 GCF_052117805.1 Bilifractor sp. LCP21S3_F8
TAAGGAGGTAGTATAATGGGTTTTCAGAATACAGGCTATATCTATTGTGGTGCTCCGCCTGCGGGGCATGGGGGTTTACTGTATAAGTCCAGTCGCAATGTTCTTGGCCCATGGGGAGCTTGCTCACCAGTGGGCAAGAACATTAGCGACGACAACAGGTATGAGCATGGAGCGTTGCAAAGCAACGCGGGAATGCGAATACCTGTTAGCGGCACGGAAGCTGCGAAGCAGCGAAGTGACGCGGGGACTTATACAGTGTGTGGCACGACTTATCGTATGGCCGTTTACTGTATAAGCTCTTCGAAAACGCAAACAGGATCGTCACGCGCGAAGCGTGTGTAAGAGACTGTATGCGATTTCGAAGGCAACAGGTATGAGCACGAAGTGACGCGCAAGCGGCACGGAAGTGCGAATATGCGCGGGCAGTGAGCCGCATCCGCTCACACAAAGTGTGAAGCGGTGGGGCGAACGCCGCGACAGACCGACGAAGTCGGTCACCTGTGGATTGCGGGAGTGCGAAGCACGGAGCAATCCGTAGCTTATACAGTTTGTAGCACGACTTATCGTATAGTCGTTACTGTCTGACAACATTTTAACGCAAAACCGGGTGTGCTGCCACCTGAAAAAAACTGCTCTGCCGCCTTAAAACCCGAAAGCACTTTTCCCCCGTTCTGCCTACGTATCTGCCTCCTGATCCGGGTACATAAGAAACGACACCATAATTGCCATTCTCTCCTGCGTGTCATTAAGGTCTACCTTGTATTTGTCTTCAATTCTTCTAATCCGGTACAGCAGGGTATTCTTGTGAATATGAAGGCGCTCCGAAGCCCTGACAAGGCTTCTCTCCTCCTGCAGGTATACCTGCAGTGTATGAAAATACTCCGTATGATTTCTCCGATCTGCAGAACGGAGCTGCTTCAGAACCGGATGTTCCAGATCAATGGACACATTTTTTCGCAAAATATTCTGCAGATAGTAAACGACACACTCCCGGCAAAACATGACACGCCGCCCGTTCCGCTCCCCGTAACGCATCGCGATATCTGCCTGTTCAAAATACTGTCGAAGCTTCATCACATCCTGAAACGGATAACTGATTCCCATATACAGGTCAACCGGTTTCAGATACCGGGTCAGGTCCTGCAGAAAGCGGGAGAACTGCAGATGCGTCGCATTTACGACCATCATCAGGCCTTTATCGACCTGGAGCACATAGCAATCGGAATAAAGCTGTGAAATCTGATGAATCAGCCTCTCATACACCAGTTCACTTCCAGCACTCACCTGAAACCGGAGGACCCGTTTACTGTCCTCATCCTTCCAGCCGATTCTCCGGAAGAACTGATACACCGTATCGCTTTTCATCACCGGATCCTGCCGCAGCAGCCTCAGAAAGACCGCATTCTGCTCCGGAGCCTCCAGGACGATTCCATTTCGATCCCACCAACGCAGAATCTGAGCATTAAATACATGGAAAACCTGCCGTGCCGCCTCTCCGCCTTCCGTCCGGCCAAGTGTCACAAAGCTGAAGCCCCAGAAAAAGCCGTTGATAAAAATATTCTGAACAAGAGAATTCTTTTTCAGTATTGGTTCCTGAAAATAATACGAGTTTCGATTCGTGAGATTGGACTGCAGGCTTTTTACCACAGGGACTACATGATCCAGAGGCATTCCTTCCTCTATCCGCAGCTGGTCAGCATACTCAGCCGGAACTGTTTTTTCGATGTACTGCCTTCCCGCAATACTTTTCAGGATAAATCCGCTGTTCATCACAACTACCATTTCCTGAAAAATATTCGCCGCCTCCTGCGTAATATCCTGCAGCGAACAGTGAGCATCAATCAGATCCCTCACATGAAGATCCCACTCCAGATACCTGTCGATGGTGTACTGCACCTTTTCGTAGATTTCCTCCATACTCCCGCAATCTACAACCAGATAATCATTTCTGTTGACACAGATCACCCTGTTCTTCATGGTCGGGATAAAATCCTCGGAAGGGCAGATATAGACCGTGTGCGGGCTGACATTGTCGCCCCTGAACAAAAGCGAAACATTACGGATACTCATCTCACCGCCTGAAATATGGCTGTCGATTGCATATTCCTTCAGATTGTCCCGAATGATCCACATGCTAAGATACATCTCGAATATTTCCTCCGTTCTCGGCCCTGACACCCGTCTCACCTGTCCAGAAAAACTGCCGCCTCTCTCGTCACACTTCCCCCGCCTTCGGTCCTGACACCCGTCTCATCTGTCAGACATCTTGTGATCATATAACAGGTATCTGTGCTTATTATAGCATATTTATGTGTTTTTAGCCCATATTCAACTGCTCCCTCAATGCATACAATAAAACCTATACGATGCATCACGCTATACACTGTATCAGTTGCCGATCGCTCCGTGCCTTGCACTCGCGCAATCCAACACCGTACAGATCTGCCATGATGCTGAAAACAAGAACACTCCGGAAAATTCTGAGAACGTAAAAAAAGGAGGAACCTACACATGTTATCACCAAAAGAGAACTACAGACAGATTTTCCTGCACAAGCCGGTGGAATACACACCCTGCACCCTTACAGACGGGGCAATCTTCGGATTCGGAGCAAAAAACGGTCCCTGGTTTGAAAAAGGCCCAGAGGGCGGTGGCTACGACGGATTCGGTGTCCGCTGGGTCACCCCTGACTCGGGCAATAATGCAGCCATCCCCGCTCCCGGTGAATTCATTCTCGATGACATTACCGAATGGAAAAAGGTGAAATTCCCGGATCTGGACAATTACGACTGGGAAGATGAGGCTAGAAAAGACCTCTCCGGAATAAACCGTGACAATGTGCTCGTTGAGTTCGGCGTAGGAAACGGTGTATACGAGCGGCTCGCCGCTCTGATGGGTTTTGAAGAGGCACTGATCTCCCTTGCCATGGAGCCTGAAGCCTGTATGGAATTTTTTGACAAAGTCTCCGATTATCAGTGCGAATACATCGATTATATCGTCAAGTATTATCATCCGGACATCATCAATTACTATGACGACATCGCAACACAGCGAAACCTGTTTATGTCGCCTGCTACTTACCGGGAACTGATCAAACCCTTCCACAAGAAGGTAATGCAGCATATTCATGAAAAAGGATGCTACACCATGCAGCATACCTGCGGTCATGCTGAATCTGTTATCGAGGATATGATTGATATCGGCGTGGACTGCTGGGTATCTGTACAGCCCTGCAACGACATTCAGAATCTGATCCGGCAATATGGAGACCAAATCTCCTTTGCAGGCGGTATGGACACAAACGGCGCAGTCGCCGGTGAAGGCGCGACCCCGGAAATGATTCGCGCCGAGGCCAGACGTGTCGTTGACGAATACGGAAAATACCATAAAGCTTTCGCCCTGTTCGGTTTCTTCCTGAATCATGATCCGAAAGCTCTCGGCCAGAACTTCGGCATTCTGTTTGACGAATTCATGCCATACCGGATGACCAGATGCAACAGCCTGACATAAGCAAAGTGCATCACGGCCGGAATTTCATTAGAAGTTCCCGATCAGCCAGGCCTTAAATCAAACGCAGGCAAAATATATCAATTCCGGCATTCCATAAGAATCCTTGAAATTCTTGATCAGACAGCAGTTACAGATGTCACTTACCCACAAACTAATCTAAGGGCAGTGGGTTTCTGCCCACAGCAAACGAAAGGCTTTTATAGATGAAAATCATAATCCTCGGCGGCTTTCTCGGGGCCGGGAAAACCACCGTCCTGCTTCAATACGCGCGCAGCTTGATCTCACACAGCACGCAGAACGGCAATCCTGTCGTCATCCTTGAGAATGAGATCAGTGAAGCCGGCGTTGACAATCAGCTTTTGTCACGCAATCATTTTCTCGTAAAAAATATCTTCTCAGGATGCATCTGCTGTACCAGCTCTGCGCAGCTGGAGCAATCCGTCCGGGAAATCGAACGAAACTACTCGCCGGAATATCTCCTGATCGAATCAACTGGGATGGCATATCCCGACAGCGTCCGCCGCACCCTCAGAGATGCCGGCAGCTGGGATACGGGAATCGTTGCGCTTGTCGACTGTAAAAGATGGCACAAAGTGAAATGTGCCATGCCTGACTTTGTCACCAGCCAGCTGAAGGATGCATCTGTCATACTCGCCAACAAGATCGATAAGGTCAATGAAAATGAGCAAAGAGAAGTCATTGCCGACGTCAGCCGCTATAACTCCAGTGCCCGCGTCTTCCCGATCAGTGCCATAAAAAAACAGCCCGATGAGCTGTGGACGAAGATCACAGCTCTGTGCCTGGAAAAGGGGTGATTTTATGCCGAAAAATGACAGAAACGTAAATACAGAAGATCCAGTGACGGAAATCGATAACATTCCAGATAACGATCGCTGCCTGACGAAAGCCGGAAACCAGCCGTACCGGCAGGAACAAAATCATCCGGACCCTCATCATTCGGATCAGCAAAATCCGAATCAGCGCTGTATGGATCCTCACCATTGGGATCATCACCATCACGATCAAAAGAGTGACCCTTCACTTCCCCTGGTCGATGTAGATATTCTGGACAATGCTGTAATCGGCACGGTCAAGTGCAAAATCCCCGGAGAATATGAAGCGGCAAAGAAGAAGCTTGCAGAAGCCATGCAGAAAACCGCCAGGGATGTAGAATCCTCTGGCGGACTTATCGGGCACATCAAAGCATTTCTCAGACAAGAATGCAGAACCTGCACGATTTCGATCACCGAAGCCGGCGATATGCAGGAAAAAGAAGATGAGAACCCGTCACTATACGTTGACAATGCAGCAATTGTCTTTGGCATCTCAGCCACAGAATTGGAGAAGATCCTGAGACACTGCTTTGCCGCATGGCTCTGAAAAAATGAGTTGTTCTGAAGAAGTACTGCTCGTAATGCGCTGCTTCGCCGCATGGCTCTGAAAAAAAGTTTTCCTGCTCTGAAAAAGCGCTTTTCTTACTTCCCGACGTCCACCCGGCTCACGCACTTCACGCCGAGCCTCACCACGTTGACGTCTGAGAAATTATACTCCGCGTACCGGTATATACACGGAATCTTGTATTCTTCACCGGTCTGCGCACTATAGGCGACCAGCGTCGTACGGATCTGATCCATATCGCAGAGGTTCTTCAGCATGCCATACTGACACTTCAGAAGAGCCGTGCCTTCCGGCATCAGCTCTGCCTCCACATACCGCCCGGAACCGAGATCTCCAATTCTCCGGGAGAGATAATACAAACTGTAGCGGTACTTCTGACACTGGCCGTCAATCTCACGGATCTCCTCCGCCGTAATATCCGCATTATTAAGAGGAACTGTGAAACTGATCTCCGTTTTCCTGTTCTTTGGATACGTGCGTACTGCCTCCGCACGAAGAGCATCTGTCTTCATCTTGATATCATGGTACTGTGTCTCCGTGGCATTTTTCACGAGATCCGCAAGGAAAAGCTCCAGTCTCAGGCGATCCTGATCCCCTTCCTTCTCCTGCTCCAGCATCTTCCGGTACTCCGTCTCATAACCGGGGTGAATCCGCTCCATGACCTCCTCATCAAAGCAGATTTTACCCTCCTGTGAAACGGGAGATGTCCTTAGAAGCCCGTTCCTGTCTTCCCTCTCTCTCTCCTGATCCGCCGTCATCTCCGAAGATACGGCTCTCTCTTCCGTTCTTTCGGGAAACGTCTCCAGGTGATACCGGCGCAGATATTCCTTAACATTTCTGAAATTCATACCGCTGTAGTCACAGCAGTTGATCCGGTCCAGATCGTTTTCCATCGCACCATTCATCTGTTCCGCAATACACTTCTCTGTTCTTCGCTCCCGAAAAGACTCCAGGAAGGAATTCCGTTTTCTTCTTTTTTCTTCCGCCATAAAAGCAACCTTTATCCATAATATGATTGTAAACGATTCTCCAATTGCCAGGTTCTCCAATTCCCGGACTCTCCACCATTCGGACTCTCCGATATCCAGAATCCCAATGTGTGACCTTCCCACGGTCCAGGAGACCTGCAGCCTGGCTTGTACACATTATATCATCAGAGCGAGCTTCCTTCCGCAATAAATGCCGAACAGGCAGCAGGCAACACTCAGCACGATATAAGTTCCTCCTGCAAAGTACGCCCTTTTCTCCAGCAGCCGGAACGCCTCCAGCGAAAAAGTTGAGAAAGTGGTGAATCCCCCGCACACTCCTGTCTTCCAGAACAGTACCGCATTTTGCGATACGCCCTCTTTTCCGGAAGCTACACCGACCACAAAGCCGATCAGAACGGCGCCGGCGATATTCGTAAGAAGCGTCAATACCGGAAAATCTGTCTTCACCGGAATCAGACTGATCGCATACCTTCCGACAGCACCAAGCGCGCCTCCCAGTGCGACAAACAAAAAGCCCATTTTTCAGATCCTCCTGTCCACATAATTAAGAAGTGCTCACAGAAGAGCCCGCCGCGGAAACAGCGTTCTCTGTATCCTCATCCTGAAAATCAATTTTAACCTTATAAGCAGGCGATATTTCTTCCACTACTGGTTCATATGTTTCATATGCCTGCATTTTTGCAAAGGAATCCGCCTGTTTCATGGCATCCTCTGTACTCAGACTATCTCTGAGTTTTTCAACTGCCTCTGTCTCAAAGCTCTTGCTTTCCTCTGCATTCATTTTGATGTCGCCGAATGCCAGCCAGCCTCTGCTGGTATCGCCGACCTCTGTCTTCTCCGGGTCAAAGACAACCGAATGTAATTCAGCTCTTGGAATCTTAATTGTGATCTGATATTTTTCCTCATCAAGCGAGATGTCCTTCGCCGTGATATCGGTCAGGTCAATGGTATACTCTCCGGTTCCATGAATCGTCAGAATCTGCGACTTATTGAAAATAGCCCAGTTCATGAATCCAGTATTCGTAATCGTTGTATTCACGGAAGCGTCCCTCTCTTCCACAATCAGGAGCTGTTTCTTCTTTGCAAGGCCGAGAATCGGTTTTTCGAAATCAACAGCCTTAAACCCGAAAATACCATGGTTTTCCAGCGTAAGATCGTGATCCTCTACAGGCTTCACCTGTTCATGGTTTACCCGCCAGGATGAATACACCTTCACCCCAAAGACACATGCCAGGACCAGGACGATCAGAAACAGAACTCCCCTGACCCCGATTCCCCTTCTTCTGCCTGGGCCGCCGTATCTCTTAAAGGCACGCGCAACTGACTCATCCACCGCGTCGGAAACGACCGTTTTCAATTCTTCATTGTTTGTATGAATCTCACTCATCTGCAAATCCTTTCACAGCAAGTACTTTGTAACTTTCCGTACGTCATCATCTCAAGCGGAAAAATACCACCTGTGCGCTCTTTTGATTGCGGTGCAGAATAGTCACATACATTTTATAACAAATCCCTTTTATCGCAAATCTCTTTCTCAAAAGTTTGTAAAGGAAAAAGCCGCAAACCCCCATTCTTTAAGGATTTGCGGCTTTTCCACCTGCGCCTTGTCATAACCTCTTTCAGCGCCCTTATTCTCAATCACATCACTATAATTACACATATCATTCACCTCCTGCACAATTTCTTCGGTGATCTCAATCTTAAAATCTTTTTCCATTCGCATGAGCTTTTCTTCAGGCTGTATTATAGTGGAAAGGATCGTAATCAGCATCTCATGTAGTTTCGTGGCTTTATTTCCGGCCTTTTCCAGCTCATCATCCTTTGGCAGCCGGATCATGACCACACGCATTAGGTCTATTCTCGGATCTCCATCATAACTGCCATATAGATTTTCACCAGTAACCCCATACTGTGTAATTGTATTCGCCCACTTCTGAGGACAGTTCATTACAATCCAGATAGAATAAACTTTCTGTAAATTCTCATAATGATCTCTCTTGACATTGCGTCACATTTGCTCAGAAATCAATCGGCAACAGTACGCAATACCCCGCGTTTCAAGATAATAAGAACGGTAAGGTGTTCCCTGTGCTTCAATATTGATGATCAACGTATACTCCGCCGGAGTCTTTCCTTTCGGAGATTTTGCGAAGAACCTCACATCATAAGTGACCGTATTTTCGCCCAGTTCCGCACTCTCCTGAGGCATCCCTGTAATCATATCATTAGTTGTGCCAGGATACACAGGGATTGACGCAACCGAGGGATTTTCAATCAGTTCTTCTATTTCTTGTCTGTTAAGACCTTCAAATTCTGAGACGGTATACTGCAAAATCCATGCAAGCACTGGCTTCTCAGCCAGTATCTTCTTGATTGCAGTATCCAGTTTAGCTTTGTAACCAGCGGTTACAAGAGTCTGTCCCAGTGTGTTCAGTCTTTTTCCCACAGGAACACTCCTCCTTATGATTCAAGAGTAACATCAGGATCCTGACTGGTCAATGCCAGGATATAAATCATAAGTTGCCGATAGCTTTCCCTTGATTGCTTTATTAAAGATCCAGCTCCAGTCTCTGTCTTTCCGGATAGTATTCACTGCAGGAAATCCAGAATTTTTCCTTTTCTATAGATTTCCATTGCGCATCCGTAAACGAAATGCTATGGATAACATAATACAAATCACTTTCTGCTTCTCCCCCCCACGGGAATCGTGATATTGATACCAGAGGTACCAGTACTGTCACCTGATGAAAGGAATTCCAGCGATACGCCTTGGGAATACCCGGTTGTCGACATGTAAAATTCAGACAGGTCAACTGTCTCCTCGCTGCTTCCCATATTCGCAAATAAGAGGTGCGCATGTATGACGCGATAATCTCCCTGTCCATTCGGATTGATCTGGTCACTCTTCCAATTCTGCGGCATATATTCAGAATCTTCTACTTTGATTGTGACGGAATCATTGAAGGAGAGCGCTTCCCCTTCAGGCACACTGTTTAGCGCAGTCTCTGCATGTGCACGGTTTACATTACGATATCCAATTCCGAAGGTGACCGTAAGTGCAGCCAGAACAGAGAGAATCAAGGATACTTTTACTTTATTTTTCACCTGTTATCCTTCCCTCCTCCATACAGTAGACCTTATCAGCTGCATTTCCTAAGTCAGCCAGATCATGCGATGCCACAATAATCAGCGCGCCTCTCTCCTTCTCCTCCTGTATCAGCCTCCAGAAATTCTCTGTACTTTTCTGGTCCAGTGCGTTTGTCGGTTCATCCAGGAGTATCAGGTCCGGCTTTTCCATGATGGCGGCAGCGATTCCCACCTTCTGCTTCATGCCGAGGGAGCATTGTCTGAATTTCTTGTTGCGGTTGTCAAACATCCCCACCCGCTTTAAAACCGCTTCAATTTCGTCCTTTCCTATGACACCGCGGATTTCAGCCAGGCTTTCCAGATTATCCATAACCGTGTAGTTATTCAGAAATCCGGGCGATTCAATTAATACGCCGCAGCTTTCGGGAAATGAATGTCTGCGGTCCAGCTTTTTCCCGTCTATGATCACCTCGCCTTCACTTGGAAGCACCAGCCCGCAGAGAACGCGAAGCAGCATGGATTTTCCGCACCCATTTTTACCCTGCAGTCCGCAGATACAGCCTTTGTCCAGAGAAAAGCTGATATCCTGAAGGATTTCAACACCCTTAATCATTTTTGAAACATGCTCCACCTGAAGATAACCCATACGTGCTCCTTTATTTTTATCCATGAACGATAAAATCTTTTTTCTGAATGTATTGATATGCAATTACAATAGACAGAAAGGCAGCTGCGGAAGCAGCAATACCTGATATCCCCAGACGCACGTGTCCGTCAAGTCCTGGCTGTAAACGTGTCCACATCGTGGCGTTCAGGAAAAGGACGTCATTCATCCAGGCAACAGTCAAGACCAATAAGATAACCAGACTGATGAAACCATACAGGCATCCGGAAATTTCAGAAACCAGGAACTGGATCATGCCGGCTGCAATCAGAGAAATAAGAAGCATCCAGCAAAACCCGGGAAAACAGCTGCGGAAAATCTGCTGCGAAATATCTGTCTGTGTCAGGGCACCCTGTACTTCCTCATGGACCTGTAATCCGGCGTTTCCCGAACCGGCACAGCCTGCCAGATATAAAGCCAGTATTGCAGCTATCGCATAAACAAACGCATCCAGCAGTATCCAGCAGATGATCCTTCCACTCCACGCCAGCCTGGAAGGATACCGGATGATTCTGCCCTTCATAGCCAGTCTGAATTCCTCCGATAAGCGAAGGCATAAAATCAGGACAAACCCAAGGTAATATGCGAACCAGAATATCGGTACATTAAAGGGCGGGCCGTCCTGCACAAGATATGGCGGCAGGTTTCCCTTGAAGAAAAACAGCATCAGGTCTCCTGCCGACCAGGCGATCCGGCTCTGTCTGTACTGTTCTATGTTCGAAAGATTTGTCTGGAACAGAAGGAAAGCAAACAGGACAAGCCCGAAAGCTGTCAGCAGCAGACACAGCTCATGCTTCGTCCACGTTACAACCCTGATATGCTTTTTCCTATTTCTGGAAATAATCCCTGTGTTCAAAGAAAGACCTTCCTGCCTGTATCATGATAAAGGCACCAATAGAGCATAACGCCACTGTCAGAAGATACCATTGTGCATTCTTAACAAAACCATACCGGATATTGATCAGGTCAAAAAATACAGGAACCTGGCATCTGGATTCGACCACCCCGATACCTATAAATAAAAGCATGCACCAGACACTGCCAAGCCTGTTCCACGAACAGATATCCTGCAGGATGAAAATCAGCAGGTATTTCATGAACAGACAATAGCATGCAAAAAGGAAAACCCACCCGGTTTCAATATGCACTACGGAAAATGTCTCCGCATAAAAAAAGCTGGAATCCGAAAACCAGTTATTTGCCGGAATTGAAAAAATCCCCGCTATAAGAAACGTTCCTGCAATCTGGACCACAGCCAGGTAGACCGCAAACAAGGCAGAGGACTTCATCATATTATCAAAAATCTCTTTCCTTGTTCTCAAACGGACAATGGACTGCGCATGATATGTCTTTACATGAATCGCCCAGTTGGCAAGTGCAGCCGCAGGAACGATAACAATGCCCATGGAAACACTGTCCTGGAATTTACGCATAAGGTCCAGAAAACATATATCAAGCCGGTAAAAATCACACAACCTCCGAAACACAAGAAAAACACCCAAAATTGCGATCAGAATCCAGATGGCAGGCAGTCCAAGGACCAGAATGCCTCTGCAACATTTCTTATGTTTATAGGCATCGCTTTTTCCCATATCAGACATTCACTTCTATCCTCAGAACAATTACTGTACGTCCTCTTTCATGCCCTTCTTTATGAAAATGAAAAAAAACAAAACAAGAGCCGCTGCTATGGCCAGTCCGGCATAAAGAGGGTGTACCGTTGATCCATACCCCGCCATGGAAAAATAAATTGGTGAAAAATCATACATACCCGTCACACTGCAAAGGATATGCCAGATCAGCTGTAAAAAGAACGGAATAATAATCACTACAACCAGATAATCTGAAAGAAAACAGCACAGCAGTGCTATTCCGGCATAAAATCCGCCAATCAATCCATCAAACAGAATAAATAGCAATAAGTAAACGGTCGGATGAGAGAAATACAGCTGATAACCCGGGGTTGTTATTGAGATGCCATTTCCAAATATTGAACTCGGCAATAAATTTGGAAGCAGGACAAGTGAAAACAGGTAATTCATCAATAATGGCAGCATCGTAATAATTGCCCCGGCTATGATACTGCCGCAAAATTTGGTTTGAAGATATTTTCTTCTGTCAACCCTGACCAGTATTGATTTGAGGTACCCTGCATGCAGATCCTCAAAAAAAGTGATCGCATAGGGCATGGAAGCAATAATCGGTAATAACATAAAGAACAAAAACGCTTCTACCGAAGTGCCACTTCCGATCATGCACTTTACCGATGCTGTGTTGGGCTGCAGAGAACGCAATTTTTCATAAAAAAGCGTATGATTCGCAAGAGATGCAGGGACCTGCTCCCTGAAAATCTGCGTCAACGCAATGCAGGCGCCAGTCAGAAGGCCTACCCAGGTCCCGCTGTTCTTCATACTTCTTTTTATACCGATAAGAAATAAACTTTCTGACTGGTACACCCTGCACGCTCCTCTCTCATAAAGGCATTTTCATATAGCACGCTTATCATTCGTTCAGAACTGATGATAAATACTCAGTTTAAAACAACATAGCCATTTAAATCACGACTGCCTCCCACAGTACCGGAAGGATTAATTTCCAGCCAGAGCAGATGGTTATTCACACACTCATCCGGAGGAAGGAATACAATCTTCTTTTCAATCGTTTCTCCTGAAGGGATACTTTCCTGAAAGTATGATTTTGAAAAACCTCTGTCATCCGATACTGCAATCACTTCACCTGTGTAATTCGAACTCATTCCAACTCTAAGCCACAAATCCCCCCAGAGAAGGCCATCGTAATCTTTCTTGGAATCATTGGTCACACTGATATCGACGATAAGACATGAATATCCATTTAAGATATTTCCCTGATCATCTACTTCTGCAATACCATAATTTGCAATTTTTTCACGTGCATTTGCTGAAAGTGTGTCCGGCAGTTTTTTCTGGACCTCAAACGCGGGATTAACATTAAAAGTCAGGGGTTCAGAATAAGCATTATAGTAATCCTCTTCCGTATTCACTGCTATGGTATCAGCAAAATCGAACTTTACAGTTATATCTTCTCCTGCGCTTACACAACTATTCGGATTGATCTTTCTTCCCCTTGCATGCAGATAATTAATCAGGCCTTCCTTTCCCGTATATATCTCGGTACTGGAAGATATCTCCCCATCAGATGAGGATTTCTGATCCGGATTCTCAGCACTCGCAGAGGCTCCTGAAGAGGATACCTGATCACTATTCTGATCGTTTTCATCAACCGACACACTTACGGATGTTTGATTTTCTGCAGCATATGGGTCTGCATCAGCTCCATTGCCGCTATAAACAGGACGGCTCAAATTAAAATACCGGAAAACCAGAAGTCCTGAAATAATGGCAATGGCGGCGATAATAACAGATAACAGTTTGTGTTTCATACTTGATCCTCAGACACTATCAGGACTCCATTTTCCTGAAACAGTAGCAGACGGCACTGAAGTAATGTATAGATAGCAATCTCGTTTTCCACTTTCATAAACATAATTCGGCAAGTATCTGCTGGTTCCAGGGGCAACATAATAAGAGCTCCCATTTGCAGTATAGTTAATGCCCTGACTTCGCACCTGAACATTCACCCCCACAGGGCCATAGTGATAAATGTATGCAGACGTTGCGTCTGTTTTATCCCGTGTATGAGTTGCAAAACCATAAGATCCAGTATATCCACTATAATCCCTGTCCTCGCAGTTATTTGCAAAAACAGTCTTACCGCATAAAACAACAAACAACATTGTTAAAACAATACAAACAATTATTTTTGATCTTTTTGATAATTTGAAAATCTGTTCGCTTCTCATATAGTTCTCTTTAAAAAAATACCGGTTACATGGGGTAAGTAGAGAGATAACATGTTTTCAAAGAGATGAGCATGCTTGCATTGATGCGCCAGGAAGACGGATCGAATGTATTCAGCAGAGTATCCGAAGCATTTGGATAAAAAGATAAGGCCCGATAGCCTACGACTGGTATCAGTCTAAGCTATGGGGCCTGGTGGTGCAGGCATACGTCTGAACAGTAACAGGGTGTCAGCCCAGCTTGGATAACTTTTAGTGGAAATTTTTTGAGAAGTTCACATTCATTCAAAATCTTTCAATGCTGTTCATTTTTTTGCAAAATAAACTAAGATGTAATTGCTACCTCCTAAATCCATTCTGTTCATCCGTTCTGTTTAGATGCCTCCGTCTGCCTGCGTAAATTAAAGTAATTATTCCGTAGCCAAGCATCACAAAAATAAGAGGGTGGACATATATTTCCACTAGACTAAATGTACAATATCCCACACCTAAAATCATGATATTGATGGAGATCACCAAAATACCACTCATGAACTCTCTTTTCATTGTATCCTCGCCTCTATTTCTTGTTGCAAGAAACAGAAACACACCTGTCAAAAGCCCCGGAAAAACGGTATACAGCAACAAAAGAAACGGCAGAATTGAGGTGGGATTTGACCTTATTAAAAAATTAAGGGGCTCCCTACAAAACAGATCTATTAGTACCATTCCCTGTGCCAATAGAGTGAATCCCAAAATGGAGATATGGCGAGAGGCCTTTTTATTTTTATCCATGAAGATGTCTCCTTTGTGCATAAATCATACGAGTTAAAAAGCGAAGCATTGAAGATTTAAGGTCCAGCTTCGACTTGATCCCTGTGATAATCTCAAAGAAAAGTAGGCACCTAAAGATCCATTTGTTGAGTATATAGAATTATTAAATCCAGTATATAGAGAAGTCCCACTTTTTATATCGCCTTCTTTTATTTGCGTTTTCCATTGATTTGTATGTCCAGCGCCAGAGCAATTGGCTTTTATATGTGCAGTATTGCTTACAGAAGTTCCATCATTAGGATTTGGATCCCTCCAGATCCCTGATACACGAGTCAATAAATATTCTGAAGGAGCATATGCATTGTTCTCTGTATAATAAATAGTTACTGTTGCTGATATATAACCCGTCGAATCGCTTCCTGATACACTATGATTATGAGAGAAAGTTGACATTGGAACCCCCCCCGATCTTAAAAAATTCGCCGTATTTACCAATTACGCCCGACATTAATGATTATTAGCTTCAGTAATATCTTTTATTACTGTTTTTTCTTAATGTCATAAACCGACAAGGCGATGATAATACAATCGGATATTATGGTTAATAGGTGGTGCTATAACATTCTTTTATATATCCGTTCACTGATCAAAGATGTACTATGATAAATTAGAGAGAAAAATTTAAAGAAAAGATTTTCAATACAATGGAACCGCCTCGTTTTGTCATAAAAATATAACAATTAATTGATATTAACTGATATTATCATAGCATATCAATTACATTATTTCAATAGCAAAAAAAGGCTCTTCGGGCATCCCTGTGGGTGAGAAATGCCATTTTATCCAGTAATTACACTGCTTCCGACACTATAGTAGGTTTTCGATTTTGAAGTGGAACGGCGATATCAGAGCATACAAGATATACGATATCCATTATATTCTGTATATTGCGAAACCCATAAGCTTTGCGGATAATCAATTTGATTTTATTGTTGGTTGCCTCAATCCTGGCATTGCTCAATCCAAGCCGGATCGTGTTAAGGATGTGATCCTTATGACGCTTAATCTTCTCATATAACCTGAATCCGTGAAACCCGCACCATATAATTTTTCAAAAGCGCAAGTTTCAATATTTGCACTTGCTTTTTGTTTTAGTTTATCTCTGAGTAAAGGTGTCAGGAACGGATTAAAAAAAGAATATAAAGTCGTTTATGTAAATTTAATCGGAACCTGACACCAGACATTCCTCCTTTGAATGATTGTGTGAGAACTACCATTCTACCAGAGAATGCCCGCTATGGACATTTTTATTGCTGCCACACCGCCTTGGGAGCGGGAATGGAGTCAGGGGATCGTGGAATAAACCGAAGCACCGTTTTCTGGTGCGAGGATTTATGCCGCGAAAGCCCTTGACGGAATGACACGGAGTACCCTTTATCCGCAGGAAGCAGGAAAACTGCTTCCCTGCCTACCCGGCGAGGGGCGGGTCCGGGCAGAGCCCGGGAGGTGACTCAAGTGTCCAACTTCATTTTACAATCGGCGAAAAAATTTATTTTTTTCAAAAATACCCCACCAAATGACCCCTTTCTGTCCATGTACTTATGAAGGGGTTTTTAAAAGATCTCTTCACCGGACCTTGACAACTGAAGAGATCTTTTATCAGGTACTTCATTTCTGTGTCTGTGCTTTGAAAGGTACGAGCCGTTTTTCTCTGGTACGCCATGATCCGATTCGGGGAGCGAACAATATCACGGGAAAAGCTCTGCGGACTGCTTCCGCGGATCAGGCGATGACAGGACGCGGGAATG
Organism: Bilifractor sp. LCP21S3_F8; assembly: GCF_052117805.1. Classification (NCBI taxonomy): domain Bacteria; kingdom Bacillati; phylum Bacillota; class Clostridia; order Lachnospirales; family Lachnospiraceae; genus Bilifractor; species Bilifractor sp. LCP21S3_F8. Next base: position 16,048 of record NZ_JBQKIK010000010.1, read on the forward strand.
ATACTTCCGCCTGCAGCAGGCAAGAAAATCCTGCGGCTGGCAGGGCATTCGGACCCGGGCAGATTCCCGGGCAGGACAAATTCACTTGGACCCGTGGTGATGATCAGCAGTCATCCGCCTGATAAAATCCCTCACGCGGTCATGCTGCCGCTTCCCGGGGCAGGAGATAAATACAGGAAAAATCAGCAAACATCCAGTAACCGTAAACCATCAGTTACACAGAACCATCGCAACTGTCTCCGCACGATCTTTGTGCCTGATAGTCAGGGCTGATTCAGAAAAGCATTCATTTACCCAGGAGGTGATAAAGATAAACAACAAGAGAACACCCGAACAGCTACAGCAGGAATTAGACCAGACAAAACACCTGAAGAAATATTACGAGAATGAAATCAAGATCAGAAAGGCACAGCTCAGCCATCTGAACCGCAGAGAACGGACACACCGGCTTTGCAGCCATGGCGGCATGCTGGAGAAGTTTATTGAACGTCCGGACATGCTCTCCGACGAGCAGATTATGCAGCTTCTCTCCTTTGCCTTTCATAAAAATGATGTACAGGCACTGCTAAGACAGATGATAAAGGACGCAGAAGAAAAGAGCTATGGACAGTCCCTCTGATAAGAGGGCGAAATTATACACCCTGGCGGTTGCAATTGCGTCAAATGCCGTCCAGGTGCCGCCGACAGATCCATGCTGCAGAGCAGGTCACGCTGCCGTCCACCCGGCCGAACATCCGGTACGGCAGATGGTGCCTGCTCTGCTGATCCAGTGGGAACCATGTTCCCCCTGCGCCGTCTTCAGACGGCTACCCTCTCTTGTACATACGCATAGAGCATATAAACGAAAAACATCTGCCAACCTGCAGCCTGCTAAAAACAGAATAACCACAAACCTATACATAAGACCGACGGTTCTTTCCAATAAGAACGTTGGTCTTTTTCAGCCGAGGAGGAAATTTATTGAACAGAGAAAATATTAATCATGCGCAGCAGATGCTGCTCAAATACTGCCAGCAGCGAAAAATGACAGACATCAAAATCACAGGCATTGCCAAAGTGTCCGCCACTAATGCAGAAGGAAAGCCATTACATCTTACCGTTAATCTGTATGGCGACATCATGGACGCTGAAATAAACAGGACCATCGCAGATGGGAACACATCCCACAATATCATGCGGATCAGTGAATACCCGACGAAATGGACAGACAGGAAAGAATCAGTCCTTACAGCATGCAGAAAAGCACGAAATGCAAAAACAGAATCAAAGAATCGAGCGGACAGCAACTCTTTGTCCAGCAGGAAAAGAGATGATGCCGCGAGGTGACCTGCCCGCATTTTTCTATTTCTATCAGGTCCCGTTACAACAAGAAGACCGGATCAAAGGGATCCGCCGTAGCAGGCGCAGCCTACCAGAGTGCCCAGCGGCTGTTCTGCGAATACGACGGCCAGGCCAAGAACTATGCCTACAAAAAACCAGAGCTCGTCTACTCAGAAGTCATGCTTCCGGCAAATGCCCCGCCGGAATACGCTGACCGTTCCAGGCTCTGGAATTCCGTTGAAGCATCGGAATCAAGGTTTGATGCCCAGCTTGCGCGGAGCATTATTGCGGCACTTCCAAGAGAGCTTCCTATGGAACAGTCGATTGAAATGGTCAGGGAATTCTGCAGAAAAAACTTTGTGGACAACGGCATGTGCTGTGATATTGCCATCCATGACCCGTCCCCGCCCGGCCACAATCCGCATGTCCACATCATGCTGACGCTTCGGGGAATCGATGAGAATGGCCTCTGGCTTCCCAAATCCAGGAAGGAGTACATCCTGGACAAAGAAGGAAACAGGATCCGGCTGAAAAGCGGCGCATGGAAAAGCCGGAAGGTCGATACCGTTGACTGGAACCGGAAAGAGAATGCAGAGATCTGGAGAGGCAGCTGGGAGAAGATCCAGAACCGGTACCTGGAGAAAAACAAATGTCCGGCACGGGTAAGCCTGCAGTCTTATGCAAATCAGGGAATCGATCAGATTCCGACAGAACATATGGGACCGGCCGCAACCGCCATGGAGAAGAAGGGCATCAAGACAGACGTTGGAAATCTTAACCGCGAGATCTGGGAAGCCAACTGCCTGCTTCAGTCCATCCGTGACATGATCCGGATGCTGGCAGAATGGATCTATGCGTTTTATCAAGCTGCCCAGGAGGCGAAGGCCGGCAAGACAGCACAAGCAAAGGAGAAGGCAAAGGCAGAAGCACAGGCGGAACCTGAACCGATTTATCTGCGGGAACTGATAAAGGCAAAGCTGGATATTCGAGCGAAGGAAAGGGCCCTGTGGAGCCACCACGCACAGACAAACGGGGCCCTCCGTGATTGTTCAAACGTTATGTTTTTCCTTGAATATATGGACAATCACGGAATCCGTACGGTGAATGATTTAAACGAACGCCTCTCCGAAACGTACGAGAAAATTACCTCGATCCGCAGATCTGTGAAAGCAGCACAACGGAGGATCCAGACCATTTCCAATATCAGAAAAGCCTTGAAAGATCTCCGTGAAACCAGAGCAGTCCACGACAAATATATGCAGATCGGATGGAAAACCCGGAAAGAAAAGTTCCGCGCAGAGCATGCTGACGACCTGAACCGGTACGAATCCGCCAGCCGCTTTCTCCACAAAAATGTAACAGATGACAAGATCAGCTTTGCTGCACTTGCCAGAGAAACCAGAAAGCTGGAGAAAGATATCGCCTCGTATACCGAGGAGCTTGCCGATATACAACGCAATCTGAAGATGCTAAAGGATATCCGATATTTCGTCCGGGACCTTCTTCCGGAACTCTCTCCGGAGGAGAAGCATAAAGTGAAGGAAAAGCGTTCCGTCCGTGAACAGCTCGAGGCAAACAGACAGATACTGTCAGCAGAAGCCTGGAACAACAGATCCGGCATAAGAAAGGAGAAGAGCCGAGGAAATCAAGTCCTTTCTCAGCCGTCAGAAAGAGACCTACAAGGTCCCCTACGAAACACATCCCAAGGACAGACCGAGGCAGTGCGTATTTATCGGGACCACCAACAAGAAAAAGTTCCTGCCCTTTGACCGGACCGGCGCAAGACGCTTTATGGTGGTCCAGTGCAATGCAGAGAGGGCTGAAGCAGATATCAATGAGGATGAAGCCGCTTCCAGGGTCTATATCGACCAGGTATGGGCTGAGGCTATGGAAATCTACAGGCACGGGAAATTCCGCCTTGCCCTGCCAAAGGAGATGGAAAGAAAGCTCCAGGTGTATATCAGGGAATTCATGCCGGACGATACCCGTGAAGGTGTAATACAGGGCTTCCTTGATGATTATACCGGCAAGTATGTATGCACCAGGCTTCTGTATGCAGAAGCCTTTAACCATCTGTATGACGAGCCCCGGGAGTTTGAACTGCGGGACATCTCTGAAATCATGAACACCTCTATCAAAGGCTGGAGGAAATGCAAACAGCACCGCTACAGAAAATACGGTGTGCAGTGGAGCTGGGAAAGAGACCCTGCCGCGCAGGACGTCACAGACAGTTCCAAAAACACAGGCGGGTTTTCGCCGGTTCCCCGGCAGGTGGAGATCCCTTTTGATACCCCTGACAAAAAACAGCTTCCTGCACGAAGGAAAGTGATACTCCGGTGACGGGCAGTTGACGCCCTCCTGCCCTGTGTTTACAGGGCTTTTTGTCTATTTCCTATATATGTCACTCTACTATTATAAAAAAAATAAATATTAAGAAAGACAGTAGATGTGTAAAGGATGGAGAAGTTTCCCGGATGAGTGACTACATTTAGTGACGCTCCGCCTTGAAGGGTGCTTTTAAAAACATCCCCCGCACAAACGCAGCACACATCCGGACATCATCGACAGAGCCGGGCCTGATCAACGCCACAAATGACTGGCCCGGTGAACCATTCCGTAAACAAAAGTATTCCATACATTTCTCAGGAGGAATCATAACATGCTTGAAAACTACCCCGAAATTCTCACACTGGAAGACGTCTGTAAAATCATGCGGATCAGCAAGCCCACCGCATCCTCTCTGATCCGCAGCCACAAGCTGGACGCACGCATGGTAGGCAGAGCCTACAGGATCAGCAAGTCATCTCTCATCCGTTTCTTTGAGGGAAACGGGGAAAATAAAGAAACAGTGGGGAATAAAGAAAATACAGAAGATATCACACAGACAGAAAAAGAAAAAACTACAAGCAGACGCAGAGAAAATGATATACTGTTATAAATAACGATTCTCAGTCTGCCGGTCACATAAGGAGGTAAAAAATTGACTGGCACATTTACTACAAAAACACATTCATCAGGAAGAACCTATTACTATATCGCACTGCGCTACAAGGACCCCAAAACAGGATTGTGGCGAGGGAAGCTTGTCAGCACACATATCCAAGTAACGGAAGCTAAAAAGAAAAAGGCACATCCCCGCCCGGTCAACGCAGACAAGCTGATGGCCAAGGCTTATAATGACTACGCCTATCTGGAAGAAGACATATCAGAGCTGTCAGCCGGTCTTGATCCCATGATCACTCTCGGAGCTTACCTGGATGTCCTTCTGCAACGCAAAAAGAACGATATCCGTACTTCAACCTACGACAAGTATACCTACCAGATCAACCGGCTTAAAAGAGACTTTGAGATCTCCAGAAAGCCCGTCAGGTCCATTACCACACCGCAGGTGAAGGCCTTTCTTGAAACGGCAAGACTCACCGGAAAAATAAACCAGAAAACCGGCGAACGTGAACCCCTCTCTGTCCGCACAGTCAGAGAGTACAAGGCTCTTCTGGTTGAGGCATTTACCTGTGCCAGAATCGATGGCTTGATAAAGTATGATCCAACTGCAGGGTTGAAGGTAAGTAATAAGTCCAACAAAAAATTCTCTGAAGACTATCTCTTCCTCAAGGAGGATGAGATCCAGGACATGTTGGAATACCTCTCCAAAAACGATGCCCCGCTTCTTCCCATTGCCTTTATGGGTGTCTACATGGGTCTGCGCAGATCAGAAATCCTCGGTCTGAAATGGTCAGCCATTGACTGGGACCATAAGATCGTACACATCCGGCACACAGTAGTGCGGGAGAGGACGGTCTATGCCGAAGATCAGACCAAATCTCTGGAGAGCAGAAGAGACCTGCATCTCTTTCCCACTGCAGAAATCTGCCTGAAAAAGATTCTTGCACAACAGATCCTGGATAAAAAGTTCTTCAAGGACGAATACCAGAACAAAGACGGCTATGTCTTCTGCTGGCCTGATGGGCACAGTTATGATCCAAACTGGGTATCACGGCGCTTCAAGACCGATATGCAGCGCTTCGGACGTCCGGAGATCACGCTTCATAAGCTCCGTCACACCTGCGCTTCCCTGCTGCTGGACAAGAACTGGAATATCAAGAAAGTACAGTACTGGCTGGGACATGAGGATCCAGACACCACACTCCGTATTTACACACATTATATGAAGCATCAGTCCAACATGGACTCCGGTATCATTGAAGATCTGAGCGCACCTGCGAGAACTTTATTCGCATAATCGGTTTTGTTATATTTTTTGTTATATCACGAAGATTCATGCAGATTTCCGGATAAAAAGGTGAAAACCCGTGAAAACAAAAAGATACCGCAAACCCCCATTCTTTAAGGGTTTGCGGCATCTCCAAAACGATTATCGAGGTTACTGGATTCGAACCAGCGGCCTCTACGTCCCGAACGTAGCGCTCTACCAAACTGAGCCAAACCTCGACAGCCTCGTGATTGATGCGTTGATCAATCAGCGAGTCTTATCATACTAAATTCATTCATGAATGTCAACCCCTGTTTTTAATTTTTTAATTTTTTATTTTCCCTGATTGATGAGTTGATTCATCAAGAAACTTGTCATACTAATTAGACACATGAAAAAAGCATCCCTTTCGGGATGTTTTTTTCGCATATCAGACAGCGTACTGTTTTACCAGCTCAAGGAGTGTTTCCTCGTTTCCTTCCAGCCACTTTGCGAACGGAACCTGTTCTTTTTCGACAATTCTTCCCAGCGCGACCAGGAAGTCGGGGATATCCTTTGCCAGCAGGACGATTTTACTTTCTGCCAGCTTTTCCTTCCCCGGAATGCTGCTGCCTCCGTACGAGAAGAAGAACGCATCCACGCGGTTTCCATCCTGGTCTTTGCGGATGGCACCTCTCCACCCGATCAACCCGATCTGCTGCGCTGCGCAGGAAGAAATGCAGCCGGAGATCCGCATCCGCGGCAGCGTATGTGGAGAGAAATGCTCTTTCCGGACCGCCTCCAGGCAGTTCTGCAGCAGTTTCTGAGAATCCGCCGGACCGATGTCGCACCTTGCGTGCCCGACACAGGAAATGGACTGCTCAAAATCGCTCGAGCAGCCGTCTTTTGTAAGCTCCAGCATGCTTCGGGCCTCATCCCCGGTGCAATTGACGATGTAGAGGCCGCCCGTCGTCGTCAGACGCAGTTCCATCTCTCTCCAATTACGGGCCAGATCCATGATCTCCCGAAGTCTTCCCAGAGACAAATACCCTCCCTGCGGATGGTAGGCAACCGCGCAGAGCCCCTTTTGCTTCTGCGGGATAATTCTCGGATCCTCCGGCAGTGGATCCACTCCCGTCTTCGTCACCTGCTCTTCCACGACGGACAGATCCAGATTTCCCTCCGCTTTTACTTCCTGCAGATGCAGGGCAAAAGTGCTTTTAAACCCGTCGACGCCCATGGTCTCCTGGAGAAAACGGCTCCGCGCCTTGTTCCGATTGTTGTAATTGCCATTCTCCATGTAGACATCCAGCATGGTCCTGAGGTAATAGAGAATCTCGGACGGATCCACATGCGAGCCGACCAGAACGCCAATTCTTGGCTTGATACCAAGCCCACCGGCAGCAAATACATCGAAGGTATGATCCGGATTTGCCAGAAATCCGATATCCTTCATCGTGATATGCATCTCCCCGGAAGGAAAAGAAGCGAATCCGATCTTGAACTTTCTCGGGAGCGGACGCACACCGATGTAGCGCAGGAGATAGTCATCCGCCGCTTTCGCATAGGGCTGAACGTCAAAGTACTCTTCTGTTGCCAGACCGGACAACGGTGTAGCCGTAATGTTGTTCGGGTTGTCTCCGCCGCTTCCTCTGGTCACAATTCCTTTGTCCAGAAGACGCAGCACCAGCCTGCGGCCCGCGTGCGGATTGAGATCATGCAGCTGCAGTGCCTGCCCGGTACTGATCTTCAACGTATCCACGCCATAATAGGTGCAGGCATCCAGAATCGCCGCCGCCATGTCCGCAGTCAGCCGCCCGCCCGGCACACGGATTCGGAGCATCTGATGATTATCTCTCTGCAGATAGTCGCCAAATCCCTTGGAAATGCCCGTGTACTCCCCGGCGTCGATTTCACCCTTTTCGTATTTGTGAGAGGCATTTTCAAATGCATTAAAATCTTTATAAAAACGGTTGATTGCTGAATCTTTCTTATCCATGCTTCCATCCCTTTTCTATGTGATTTCTTCATTTTGCTAACAGTCTATCACATTTCATCCTGCATTTTCCGTACCATTGGAAACACTCCTGACAGGTTTTTCAGAAAAAAATATCACGATCCGTTATAACAACTTGATCCACTTATTCTATCATTTGTCTTTTTCGGCGGATATAACAACTCCTTAGGCACCTTTTGCTTTGAGGAAAAGCTAAGAAACAAGGAGCCATTTACATAAAGCTCGTACCCTTCTCCACCTTTGCCGCCTCTCTTGCCGCCTCATTCCCCGCTCCGTTCATCTTTAATGAATTCTTTCAGCATCTCTTTATCCGCTTCGCACTGGCATTTCACTGTACCGCTCCTTATGATCCCCTCATATCCGGAAACTGTTGAAAACAGGAATCTAGACAATGTAGAATTCAGGTTGAGCTGATCGCCGTCCAGTGTCTCAAACAGCACATCCCTGCTACATTTTTTCACTATGTCAAGAAATTTTGCGTAATCAATCCCTTCTTTTAATTTCATTTCTCTTTCACCTATTCTCTTTTTCTAATATCTGTTATTTTGAAAGGCAGCCCCGGTATGCCTGCCTCATTGTAAAGATTGATCTCATAGTATGGCGTCTGTGCAAACCTTATCTCAGTCACCCTCCCTGCCTGGGACAGATTGATCCTGCCAGCCATACCGCGCCTACTGCCACATTATCTATAACTGCTTTTTCTGCATCCGAGATAATCTCCATAGTTTCGGAAAATGAACTGGAAAGCGGTTCTATGACTGCCTTCCATATTCCGGATCCATCAGCTTTTGTTACTGTTTCCTTCCCCTGTATCCTGACATGGATCACACTTTCCGGATCAGCCTTCCCCCATACATGAACGGGTTTCTCTCGCTGAAGGATCATTCCCCGGCTGAATATCTTTGCAGGTTCCAGAATTTTACTTTACTCCTCTCAATTATTCGACAATAACTCTCACACGGGCAAGATTTTTTATCTGTGTAAATAGATCCGAGGCATCTCCGTTCCGGTTGGACATTACACGGACGGAAACCATATATGAGCCCGGCCTGTCGTATACATGCGTAAACTCGGCATCTGCACCGTGGATCCCATCTTTCTCATACTTTATAAATTCAGCCCGGTTCAGGAATACTTTTTCACCCGGAAGTCTGCTGATCTCTACCGGGTCATAGTCTACAGCTGTAATCTCTCCCGCCCCTTCCGGCACTTCCGCATGAACGGTAAAATGAACTTCTTCTCCGACCTTTACATGTGCGCATGTTTTTCCCTGTGCATACAGACTGACAAGGGGTTGCATACCTCTTCTCTTTCTAGCTGTATCTGCCGGCGTGATCAGTCCGCCGTCCCGTTTGTATACAGTACCCGGAACCGGTTCGATCCCTCTTTCGACCCAGTCGCTCAGGTCAAGGATGGCCTGATGGAGCGCTCCCATATAATTGATGATCATATTGCTCTCCATACTGGATGTATCCCCGTGAAGGCAGCGGTCCATGTAATAAAGCCTTACATTTTCATCAGTCCCTTTCGTCTCTTTTATCTTATTTTTATACCAGTCTCCACACCACGGGCAGGTAGACTCATCCATCAGCGCCTGAGTAATCATCATCTTACACTGGATATCTCCGTCCTGAGGCGGGACTCCTGTCATGGAATATCCCATTATATTCTCTCTCTGCGGAAGGGTCGGCCTGCCTTCTTCGTCGCGGAACTGATCCCACGCATGGAAAGAAGGATCGACCGGAACCTGATGTCGGTAGTAAGACTGCGCCGCAATATAATCGGAATTATCAAGGGTTAGTTCATCTCCCGATTTTACGGCGGAGAGCACGCCTTTCAGATCCTCTTTTCCAAAACACATTCCTATAACAAGACATTTTCCTTTGATATCTCCGAGAAGAAGCTGTCTGCCTTTGGCATTCCCTGTCTCAAATGTGATATTGACGCCGCCCAGATACAGATCTCCCTGAGGTACGTCTTCCAGTTCGATCCACGCATCTTTCCCATCTGTGAGCATCTTCTTCCATGCGTCATCTACACCATTTCTTCCGTCAATCTCCGAACTTGCTTCCACTGTTCCCGGCACATGGACCGTTTTGACAATTCCCCTGAACTGCAGCCTGTCCCTGGAAGCGCTGCTTTCGGGATCCGCCCCCATATATCCTGGGATTTCCCAGAAATCTTTGAAATACTGGGGATCTTTCGCTCTGATGTTAGGCATAAGAACCGGCAGTGCACCATCGTCAATCTTTCCTGCCGCTTCCATAAACCATGTGATCGGTGGAAAGCCCATCAGTGTAAGTTCCCTGAGCATTGCTTTTTCATTGTCGTCCAAGCCTTCATACATATCGCCGCTCCCGCCTGCGTCAAGAGCATCCACGATTTTCCCGAATATCCGGCGAAGACATCTCTGCCCCTGGGCATGCATGGTGATCGTGTTAGGCAGAGATACCGGTGATCCGATCACATAGGGCGCCGCCCCGTCCCATGCATTCGTATTTTCCACGCAGGCCATCGTCTTATATCCGCCGCCGCTTCCGCCGAACACATAGCCATATGGTCTTTCACAGCCATAGATTTCCTTTGCTTTTACTCTGGAATATTCTGCAGCCGCAGCGCTCGTCTCAAAAAGACTTGTAGGTGACTCACTTGGGCCGAACATCATCTTTGAGCCCATATTGCTTTCCACATAATAAGCACCGTTCTGCAGAGAAAAGGCGATCACGTCATCCTCCCCCGTCTTGTTCAAAGAAGCGACTTCTTCATTCGGTCCCGGAAACGGAGAAAGATACTGAAAGAATCTTCCTCTGTACTCTTCTTCCGGCGGAAAGCAGAAGCTGAATTTCAGATTCGTCCCTTCAAATCCACCGTGCATATATCTATATGGAAGCTTTGTACCGTTCGGAAGCACACGTTCACGCGACTCATCCGCATCGATAAAAGGCTTGCTGTACTTTGGATCTTTTGTGGCATCATAGATTGTTTTTCCCATTCTGTCATATCTCTTCTTTCATAAATTTGTTCTGCTGATTTTATAGCTTATGAGGAAATCATACATAAAAAAAACGAACCTGCTAAGATTCGTTTTTGTCTGCCAGGGTAATTTTTGGCTTTATTATCTGTCCGAAATTACTCGTACTCTTCAATTCTCCAAGTGTCCTTCCAGTCCAGATATCCCATTTCTCCATCAAACCGGAACGGAAGCCACACATAATCCGCTAAAGAAGTATTGAGGTTACTGTCCAGCTCGTAATCCACATCCGGAACTTCTCCCTCATAATCCGGATCGAACATCCGCTCAAATACTTTTTTATAGTTTTCGTATTTCCAGTCCATATGTCCGGGCACCCAGCGGTCGGCCACTGCGATGTACAGATCCTTTTTCCCCTGTACTTTAAAAACCGATGAGATCTGGGAATGCCATGAAGTCATGGATGGATCATCCGGATGGGGATTCCCGAGGACTCTGTAGGGACCATGCCATGTATCCGCCACTGCGATTTCCGAAGGATTAGGAAGATATCCTGTCGTCCCCGATGTAACAAGATAATGTTTTCCCTTTCTGCAAAAGTGTGCCGTTGCTTCCCTCACATAGGGCGGATGAGGATGAGGAAAATGTGTGCTGTAATAGCCTGTCACATCTGTATAATCCTCTGTCAGGTCTGCGCATATCGTCTCGCTGTGCACCCGTTCAAAATAATAATATGCCTTCCCGTCTGGAGCGACTGCCAGATCAAAATCCCCAGCGCTCATATTGAGGGGCCGCAGTCCCTCACGCACTTTTGTATACGGTCCAAGGATCGAATCTGCAGTCAGTACTGTCTCGGACTGCGTGCCATCCCTGTTCATGATCTTAAGCCAGCATACATATTTCCCTGTCATTTTATTATATATGATATGCGGCCTGTCCATCATAGAGGAAGGATACAGGGAAGACGCCGGATTCTCCTCCGGAGGAATGATCAGTCCCTGATCTTCCCAGTTATACAGATCCTTCGAAGAATAACACCTGACTCCCCAATGCCAAATATCATCCTTCCCTGTTGTTTTCTCTTTATTTTCGCCATACCAGTAATAGGTTCCTTCGATATACATGACGGAGCCGCCATGGGCATGGATCCTTTTTCCTTCCGTATCCAGCCAAGTTTTTCCCGGATAAAATGCCTTGTACATAATTTTTCTCCTTTTACTCTGCCCTGCCCCAGAATGTGTATTTTCCCGGTGCAAGCTCTGTTTCCTTTCCGTCGATGACAACGGTCACCGGCATCTCGGCCCATCTAGATTCGTATCAAGATATCTTTCCATAGAAAATCCTCCATTCGTTCTGATCGCAGCAGTATGATAAGATATCTTCTAAAATATGGACAGACAATTTTTAGTGAAAAGAGAGGAATTTTTAGCTTATTTCTGTTTCATTCCCCGCATTCATCGCCTGTTCCCTGTATTCTGCCGGTGTCATCCCCTCCTGCGCTTTGAATACCTTTGTAAAATAATTTCTCGTACTGAACTGCAGGATCTCACTGATCTCCTGAATGCTTTTCTCGTTCGTGATCAGCCAGACCTTGGCATAGTTTAGACGTACCTTCTTAATATAATCGAGAAGCTTAATCCCCATCTCTTTCTGAAACCGTTTCGTAAGATAATATTCCGTATATCCAATGCTTCTGGCAATATCTTTCAGATCAATCGGTTCATTAAAATGGGCTTTAACATAATCACAGCACGCCAGTATGGGGCGGGACACTGTGCTTTCCTGTTTTATAGACCGGACAGCCTCCACACATTCATCCATAATCCTGCGTCTCAGTTCCGCAAGATCTGTCACTCTTGTACATTTCTCAATCTCCTGAAGATACTGACGCTCCATCTCACGGCCGTTTTGATTGGAGAGCCCGCCTTCCACAGCGGCGCGCGTACAAACGGCAGTGAAAATGATCAAAGTATCTTTTGCTTCTCGAAGTGGCATATCTAACCCCAGACTGTACCTTGACATCTGAACCGTATCATTCAGGATCTGATGGTAGTTCCGGTTGCCCTCACGGATACACTGGAGCATGGTCTGTTCCCGGTTCCTTTCACGCTCATAATCGGTAAAACTTCTCTCCTGCCTTGATTTCTTTTCCCTTTCTTCTGCATATTGGATAACAACCGTATCCATATCCAGCATACTGCCAGTGATCGCATAGTGGAGCATCCTGATATACTGATTCAGTACAGGCATTGGCAGGATCGGGATATCCTGCATGATCCGGATGGACTTCTTCCTTATTTCAAGAGAGACGCCGAGGTCATGCAGGCTTTGCTCAAGTCCATTTTCCGATGCCGCGGACGGAAACACAGGCCCCATCAGCACGAGCATTTTATTCATGTTTTTCGTAATATCCGCATACTCGCCAACCCACAGCATTCCCAAAGGATCGCCCATTACAAACGGTACTTTCAGCTCCGCTGCATCCTCAAGGGCAAAGCGGAGACAATCCCCGCTCCTCAGAATGAGTTCGAGTTCTTTTGCGTTCTGGCTGGACGTATAGAACACTTCTCCTTCCGGTCCCAACCCCCAGATACCTACCCCGCATCCCACATAGAAATACTCCATCAATATGGCAACTCTTCTGGCTACATCATCTTTCCACATACTTCTCTCCTTCTCATCCGTACTGTTCAGCTCATTTTCTGATACATAGAGCATATCACGACAAATCCGTTCGCTGTCCTATGCCCTGCAAATATCCGCTCATGCGGGCATGGCGTCCCACTCGGTCTTATCAAACAAAAAGCCGTCTATCTTCTAATTAAGAAGTATAGACGACTTTTTTATCGTTTAACAGCTTTCTTTGTTTATTTCCGTCAGGAACCGGTATTTGTGATCCGGCAGGACACCTTTAATGTGTCCGTATCTTTCATACGCTCTTTATCCAGACAGATATTATCATAATCAAACTCCGTATACGAAAGTCCGTATCCGAAAGGATACTGTACCTGAACAGAGAGATGCCTTTTCTTCCAGAGTCATCTCGCTTATCATTTCTTTAACATTTATTCTTACTGTTCCTGTGCCTCTGCTACGACTTCTTTGGCAGCTTCACGTTTTTTCTCATTTTCCTGACGGATCTCAGTCATCTTCTTGTCCAGTTTAAAATATCCTGTCAGCGATATTGCTACCAATATATAAAGAACCATCGGAACAATACTAAAGAGCATACGGATTCCCATTAAAGCAGCATCTGACTGCACTTTTAACGTTCCATTATATCCTACAATAGTAAGCAGCACACCTAATCCGCCGCTTCCGGCTGCAGCACCTACTTTCTTCGCAAGATTAACCAAACTGGACATAGTTCCTTCCATTCGGTGCAGACCTTTCCACTCATTATATTCTGCACATTCCAGGACAGCAAGAGAGATCAGCATACTGCTCGGAATAGTTCCTGCGCCGGTAAATACAGCCGCTATTGCAAGAAGCGGTATGTTTGCCCCTGCAAAAAAATTAATGAAATATCCTACTGCCGAGATGATAAAGCCGATAAACATGAGCCTGACCACTGATATTTTCTTCAGAAGAGGAGGGAAGACAAACGCCAGCGGAATCGCTATAATCTGTACGGCACTTGCAATACTCATCAGACCTACATCTCCGACAATCCATGTATAGTAGTAAACAATTGTTCCCATATTAGTTACAAAGTTAAACAGAAGTCCCATAAAGGCAATGATCAGGATATATTTGTTTCCCTTTATTACTGCAAGGGCATCAGATATTTTCAGGGATTCTTCTTTCTTCTCCGCATCAACATCATTTTTTTCTTTTACAAAAATAAATCTGAGGATACCAATCGCTGTCATTGCGATTGCAAATGTACCAACTAATAGGCTCCATCCTGATGCGGAACGTGCATATGTAGACATCAGGATAGGGAATGCAATATTGAAGATTACAGAAGCCAGCATAGTGATCACACCACTGTAAGATGTCACTTTTACAATCTGAGTGCCCTTAAACGCACGTACAAGATACACTGTGTTACTTGCATTCAAAAATGTATACGCAACTGCATTAACAAGCGAATACATAATAAATATCCACACACACTTCATGATCTCGCTCAGTCCCGTCGGGCAGGAAAACATCAGCCAGGTAGCCACCCACAGAAGGATAATGAATAGCTCATACGGACGGGCTTTTCCCCATTTTGTCTTTGTCCTGTCTACAATAAAGCCTGCACATGCATCTGTCACTCCATCCAGAAGTTTACTTGCTACAAGGATAATACTGACATATGCAGGGGTAATTCCCAAAGTATCAGTACAATAAGCCATTAAGAATCCCATCAAGAGTACCATTATTGAAGTAGAAATCATGCGGCTGTTCCATGCCAGCAGATTTCCAAATCCCAGCTTTTCACTGGGATCTTTTTTTGTTTTTGTCATTCCCTTAATCTCCTTTTCTTTCATTAACCAAGGACCTGTCTGCATCGGCTTCAGGTGTGCACCCCCAGGCTATGTCTTTGTTGTAATTGGATTATAGAAGATTTTTTGACGTTCTCTAAGGAATAAATTCATCTTTTGGAATCAATTTTAGCTTTATTACCCACTCTGCTGATTTATATATTGCGTCCCCATCTCATTATGATGATCCAGTCAATTCCACCGATTTAACAGCTTTCAAACTGATAACTTCTACATGAAAAGACTCTATAACGACCGATAGCTGTCAATCCGCAGGAGACGGGAATACTATGCAACTTGTGAGACAGTTTGCGTCTGATTCAGAAGATATCCATGAAATCGAGCAGCTTGAAGAACTGATTGAAGCAAAGAAAAAAGAACTGCTGCAAAAATAATATGTTTATGCAGCAGTTCGCTAAAGGCTCTTCCGATTTGACCGGTATAGGGAATTACACGGAAAAGTTCTTAAGGGAAATATTGAAAAAAGGGAAGTATTGAAAAAATGAGCCGTTAAAAAGATGTGAATATACCGCACGGACGAAACGGTCTCAAAATCGCTGTTAGCCGGGATACGAAGAGATGACGCAGAGCTTTATCACGATTAAGAGCAGCCGCTTATACAAAATTATCCCCGCACACAGACCGAAGCGTCTGCCGACGGGGATATAGCAATATTTTCTGCAGGGTTCCAAATGATGTCCATCTAAGTAAGTCTCCTGCAGAAAATATATGCTGTCATCATTGATCCGGCATTTGCCGAAGACCTCCTGTGATCGTTGCTCTCCGATCACAGGATTGTCTTCGTACCGCCGATATTTGTAGTATTTGTGGTATCTGTATTATTTATATTTCTTGTACAGAGGTCCGAATGCAGCGCATGCTCTGTAGTCAGCCGCCTCTTTGTCCTTTGTGCCGAATGCGTTCCATGCAGCCGGACGATAGATCTTCTCATCCGGAATGTTGTGCATGGCAACCGGAATACGAAGCATGGAGGCGAAAGTGATCAGATCTGCTCCTACATGGCCGAATACGGTAGCGCCGTGGTTTGCGCCCCAGTTGCGCATGACATCGTATGCGGTGCAGAATGCGCTTCCCGGAATGTGGTCAACACGCGGTGTGAACCATGTGCAGGGCCATGTGTAGTCGGTTCTCTTCCAGAGGGTATCAGTAACCTCATCCGGAAGTGCTACGGTCCATCCTTCTGCGATCTGCAGGAACGGTCCGAGGCCCTTTACCAGGTTCAGACGAACCATGGTTACCGGCATCTCTGTCTTTGTAAGGAATCTGGAGGAATATCCGCCTCCACGGAAGTATCCGTTGTCAGCCGGCGGCCACTCGGTAGCCTCACACATTGCCTTCTGATCGTCCTCGGTCAGCTCCCACCACGGCTTGATTGTCGGGTTGCCGTCCGCATCCTTGCAGACGCCGGAGAAATCAAGTGCAGATGCGCCGGAGTTGATCAGGTGCAGGAAACCATCGGCATCCTTTGCGTGACCCTCAATGTCATAGCCGGTCACTCTCTTTACAGATTCGCCGCTCCAATAGGTACGCACATCAGAGAACATTGCCGCGCGGCCGGTAAGCTGCTTCTCAAACAGCATGCACAGTCCGTTCAGGCAGTCATTCTCGGTAGCGAGAACATAGGGCTCACGTGCGCCGTCATAGTCGAAGGAAGTGGAAAGGAATGCTTCCGGATAATCACAGTTCGGCCAGTGATCGGTCCACTGTCTCTGTCCCTGGAATCCGCCGACAATGGCGTTGTGTCCGAGTGCTTCCTCTTCGAACTTCTGTCCGCCTGCGGTGACCTTCTCGTCCGCCAGCTTTGCGTTGCCGCGCATCAGGTCCTTGATGATGATATACATCTTGACCGTGAACTCCCACTGCTCGTCCTTAACCTCACGGGACTTCTGGATCCACTCCGGGTTCTTGTCCCATGCTTCCTTACAGTTCTCCTTCGTCCACTTCAGAGCTCTCTCGAACTCTGCCTTGTCATAGATTCCCTCTTCCATACGGCGAAGAACTTCTACCTCATCTACAGACTCTACGCGCATGCCAAGATAAGACTCCAGGAAATCCTGATCCATGATGGATCCGCCGATACCCATCGTAACGGAGCCGATCTGCAGATAGCTCATTCCGCGAAGAGATGCCGCAGCAACCGCTGCGCGTCCGAAACGAAGAAGCATCTCCGTTACGTCATCCGGAATTGTATCATCGTCCGCTTCCTGTACGTCGCGGCCGTACATTCCGAATGCCGGGATTCCCTTCTGCGCATGTGTCGCAAGAACGGATGCCAGATATACAGCGCCCGGTCTCTCTGTCGCATTCAGTCCCCACACGCCCTTGATTGTGGTGGGATCCATATCCATTGTCTCAGATCCGTAGCACCAGCACGGTGTAACGGTAAGGGTAATGTCAACGCCCTCTTTCTTGAACTGCTCCGCGCAGAGCGCACTCTCGCGCACACGTCCGATCGTAGTATTGGAAATAACAACCTTGACCGGTGTTCCGTCTGCGTATCTCAGGTTGTCCTCATAGAGCTTCTTCGCTCTCTCGGCCATTCCCATTGTCTGCTCTTCCAGAGATCCTCTGACGTCCAGAGGGCCCTTGCGTCCGTCAATTACCGGACGAATTCCAATGACCGGATGTCCGCCGATCAGTTTTCTCTCGTCTGCCATATTTGCTTACCTCCCATATGATATTTGATACACAGATTGTCAGCGTAACGTTTCGCTGATAATCCTGAAAAAAACAGGCGTTCCGCCCAACTCATGGCACAATTGTAGCACTTTTCCCGGTCAAAAGATAGTGTTATAATCGTTTCGTATGGTAATATATTCACATTTTTATATTTTTTGTATGATAATTACAAATGTTGCGTCTGTTTTTTATTTATTTTGTCTGATAAAACTTCACTTACAGAAGCCGCACGGATTCTGCCGGCGGCTCAGAAAGGAACCTTTCATGCAGTTTATGGATCTGAATGAGAAGCGCCGCCACGGCACCTCCGATTTTCCCTTTGCCTTCTATCATCTCGACAGCCGTCACCCCCGGTATGTCATGAACTACCACTGGCATCAAGAATATGAGCTGATCCGGGTTCTGTCCGGAAAACTGGAGATGACACTGGATGAGCGCACAACATCCGTAAAACCCGGAGACCTGGTCTTCGTTCACGGAGGCGTTCTCCATTCCGGCATGCCCGAAAACTGTGTCTATGAATGCCTGGTATTTGATCTGAATGTGTTTACCAGACACAACTCCAGCAGCGGGAGCTATATCCAGAAGATCCTCGACCGGTCCGCTCTTGTCTTCGATCATTTTGAGAGAGAAAAGTTCTCCTCCGTCATTCCGGTCACCGATCACATCTTCGAGGCCATGAAGAAACGCTATCCCGGATATGAGATGATGGTGATCGGCGAACTCTATCATTTCTTTTCGCTCGTCTTCCGTCATCACCTCTATCTCGAATCGGTGCCCCAGACCCGGAAAGGCTACCGGAAGGTACTTCAGCTCCGCAAGGTGCTGGATTACATCGACAAAAATTACAGCCAGCCCATCACACTGGATGAGCTGGCTGCCGCCGCATCGATGTCCCCGAAGTATTTCTGCCGCTTCTTCAGCAGCATGACCCATCGGACACCGATGGATTATCTGAATTATCAGCGCATTGAGCACGCCTGCTACGAGCTGTCTACGACGGACAGCACTGTGACCGATGTGGCGTACGCCTGCGGTTTTGGAGATGTGAGCTATTTCATCAAGATTTTCCGCAAATACAAGGGCATGACTCCCGGCACATATTCCGGAAGATAAGAATTCCTCTGCTTGCCTCTGCTAATCTCTAATGACTCTTCTCCGCGTTTTTCTGCTCCTCCTGCTTCATGGCGGCCGTCCTCTTGCGGTTTGCCAGATAAGCGATCAGTTTTTCGAAATACACCTTGAGCAGACCGCCGCAGGGAACCGCAATGATCATTCCCAGAAGGCCTCCGATTTTTCCTCCAATCAGCAGTGACACGATGACCAGAACCGGATGGATCCGGATGCTGTTCCCCAGAAGCTTCGGATTCACGACATTGCCGTCAATCGTCTGCAGAATAAACAGCACAGCCATCGCAACAACGAACCGTTTCATATTCCAGTTCAGCAGACACACCACAGCCGTGGAACCATAGGCCACAAAGGGTCCGACGTACGGAATCAGGTTGCCGATGCCCGTGAGTACGCCGATAATGATCGAATATTTCACGCCGATAACCGAGAGAGTGATACTCACCGCCACAGACATGAATAGGGCGTCCATCAGCTGCCCGCGGATGTATCCGGAGAATACCCGGTCTGCCTCTGACGCAAACTCTTCCAGGTATTTTCTTCCTTTCTTCCCCGCGATGGTACGGAACACATGACCCCAGTACTTCTTCAGGCCTTCTCCGTCGACCATGAAGTAGATTCCGAAAATAATCGCGAACAGAAGCATCGAGAAAAAGGACGGAAGGTTCTTGATCCCGACGATCAGATTTGACGCAATCTTCTCGATGGATTCCGACAGGCTGTCTCCCGCCTGATTGATGAAGCTGTTGATCTGATCCGATGAGATATTCAGCCGGTGCAACACCGATTCGATATTGCGCGCAAGTTCGTTCAGCGTATCAATAAATCCGTTGATAATCGTGTCAAAACTGCTCAGACTGATCACGCTCAGCTGGCTCGTGATAGTCGATACAATGAGCGAGAGAATGACGAACAGAATCACCGCGACGATCACGCAGGTGATCGCAACAGCCAGTCCCCTTGAAGACTTCCGTTTTCGCCCCGATCGGGTCTTTCCGAGATATCCTGTCTTATCTGTCTGCTCTGCCGGGCCTGAGTGCTCTGCTTTCTCCGCTATTCCTGGGTTTTCCGGTTTTACGTTTGTCCCACCTGCGGATCTCCAGCTGGAAAACCGGTCTCTGAGTGCGTCAATATGACGTTCAAAAAAGTTGACCATAGGATACAGCAGATACGCGAATACGAGCCCCAGAACCAGCGGGCGGATAATCACACCCAGCCACCGGAAGCCTGAACCGATTGCTCCCGCTATATTTCCGACATGATCAAACATCCGGATCAGGAAATAGATGATCATCACCGTAATCACAACATAGAACGAGATCCTGGTGTATTCGGGGCGGAAGTTGTCGCGCATTCTTCTCTTCGACGGCTTCTTCTCCTCGCCACTCTCCGCATTTCTGCCGGGATTTCCCGGATTTTCCGCTGCATCGCCGGAATTCCCGGGATTCTCCGCTTTGCCGCCGGGATTTTTCGGATTTCCCGCTGCATCGCCGGAATTCCCGGGGTTCTCTGCCTTGCCGCCGGAATTCCCGTGGTTCTCTGCTTTGCCGCCGGAATTCCCCGGATTTTCCGCTGTGCCTTCCGGCGGCGAAGGGTTCCTTCCCTCTTTTTCTTCCGTTACTGATGCCTGCTTCTTTTTCTCTTCCATAATTCGTGCAATGATTCACCTCTGGACGTATCCTCAGTCAGGTCCGCCGGTTTGCAGATCGAAGTGGCTGAATGTTCTATCCGTCCTTCACACCGTGACCCCTCAATGTCCTCTCGGCCTTACAGGCTATGGTGCCTGAATAACTCCGGCTCTCAGGCCGCGGCATCAGACTGTCATATCGGGCTTACAGATCGCAGTGGTTGACTGTTCTCGGGAACGGAAGCACGTCGCGGATGTTGCCCATTCCTGTCAGATACATCACGCATCGCTCAAATCCGAGACCAAATCCGGAATGACGGGTCGTGCCGTATTTCCGCAGATCCAGATAGAAATCGTACTGACTCATGTCCATCTTCAGCTCTTCCATGCGTGCCTTCAGCTTGTCGTAATCTTCCTCTCTCTGGCTTCCGCCGATGATCTCTCCGATTCCCGGTACCAGGCAGTCCATGGCAGCAACCGTCTTCCCATCCGGATTCAACTTCATGTAGAAGGCCTTGATGTCCTTCGGATAATTTGTGACAAAGATCGGTTTCTTGAAGACCTTCTCAGTCAGATATCTCTCATGCTCGGTCTGAAGGTCGCATCCCCAGCTCACCTTGTAATCAAATTCATCGTTGTGCTTCTCCAGAATGTCGATGGCCTCGGTGTACGTTACCCGGCCAAAGTCGGAATTCACGACATGATTCAGGCGGTCAAGCAGTCCCTTGTCCACGAACTTGTTGAAAAACTCCATCTCCTCCGGTGCGTTCTCAAGGACATAGCGGATGACATACTTCAGCATAGCCTCCGCATATTCCATGTCGTCCTCCAGATCCGCAAAGGCGATCTCCGGCTCAATCATCCAGAACTCCGCGGCATGACGGGTGGTGTTGGAATTCTCTGCGCGGAAGGTCGGACCGAAGGTGTAGATCTTGCGGAATGCCTGCGCAAAGGTCTCGCCGTAGAGCTGGCCGCTTACCGTGAGGTTGGTTGGCTTGTTGAAGAAATCCTGGGAGTAATCAACCGTTCCGTCCTCATTTTTCGGAACGTTCGCCAGATCCAGCGTAGTGACCTGGAACATCTCTCCGGCTCCCTCCGCATCACTGGAAGTAATCAGAGGTGTATGCACATACACGAAGTCATTTTCCTGGAAGAACTTGTGAATCGCATAGGCAATCAGGGAACGCACACGGAAAGTAGCCTGGAAAATATTTGCGCGGGGACGAAGGTGTGAAATTGTCCGCAGATAATCCATCGTGTGCCGCTTCGGCTGAAGCGGGTAATCCGGCGTCGAAGCTCCCTCAAGCACGACGCTCTCCGCCTGAATCTCAAACGGCTGCTTCGCATTTGGTGTCGCCACCAGCGTACCCTCGACAATGATCGCCGCGCCGATATTCAGTGAGGAGATTTCCTTGAAATTATCCAGCTTGTCCGCGTATACAATCTGCAGGGTCTCGAAGAAGGTTCCGTCGTGCAGTACGATAAATCCGAAGGTCTTGGAATCCCGGATATTGCGGACCCATCCGCCGACCTTGATCTTCTGACCGATGTATTTCTCACGTTCCTTATAAATCTCTCTGACTGTAACCAAATGTTCCATGATATGCCTCTTTCTTCTATCTTGCAATTACTGATAAAAACGTAACTATACAGCACCCAATCCCAAGAACCCGTAAGCGGTCTTCTCCGCTTAAAATCATGATGGGCTGAAAAATTATTATGTACTGTATAAGTCCAGTCGCAATGTTCTTGGCCCACGGGGAGCTTGCTCACCAGTGGGCAAGAACATTAGCGACGACAACAGGTATGAGCATGGAGCGGGGCGAAGCAACGCGGGAATGCGAATGCCTGTTAGCGGCACGGAAGCTGCGAAGCAGCGAAGTGACGCGGAGACTTATACAGTTTGTGGCACGATGTATCGTATGGCCGTTTACTGAATAAGTTATGATCTGCTGAATAGTTACAAAAACACTTAAACTGAATTATATATCACCTCTCTCGCATTAAGCAATATGCAATTCTGAGTACGGCATTCTTACTGCAGATCTGCTGTTCATGCACGACTGAAGCACTGAAGATGTACAGTACCTTTGCCTGCCTGGCAGACTTATGGGCAGGCAGTAATAATTTTTTCATACAAGAATCACCTGGATTCCCCGCTCCACAAGGCCCGCCCGCACTTCCGTGTCCGGCTTACCATCCGTCACAACCGCATCCGGGCTTCCGTCCGGAAAAACGGACACAGCGCCGCGCCCACGGAATTTTGCCTGTTCCGCAAGTACAATCGTCCGGTCTGACTGTTTTGCCATCGCCTGTATCACCTCTGCCTTGGCCAGGCTGTCACCGGTGAACCCCTGCTCCGGACTGAACCCGTCTGTTCCCGAGAAAAAAATCCGTGCATGAAACGTCCGCACTGCGCGAACAGCAAGTGTCCCGGTCATGCACTCGGAATCCGACATATATTCCCCGCCGGTCAGGACAAACGATACATTTCCTGCTTTTCGCACAAACCCGGTCATGAATACCGAATTCGTCACGATTGTCACATGCTTTCCCGATTTTGCGATCTCCGCAGCCAACATCACACAGGATGAACCGGACTCTATCATCACCGTATCGTGATCCCGCACCAGAGATGCCGCTTTTCCGGCGATACGGCGTTTTGCCTCATAGTTGACCGACATCCGGCCTGTCATCGCAGAATCCATATTCAGCGACGCATACCCCTGCTCTCTCCGGATAAAGCGCTGCTCCTCCAGATCGTTCAGATCCTTCCGGATCGTCACGATTGACGTATTTTCCATCTCGGACAGTTCTCTGACGCTGATCTGCCCTCTCTCACTCAAAAGCTTCAGAATCCGCCCGCGTCTCTCTTCCACTTTTCCCATCCTGTACCCCTTCCGCCATCACGCATGATCCGTTCACGACATCATCTGTCCTCTCAAACCGGAATCGCCTGTGACTCTTTTTCAGCATCACTCCTCATCCGCTCCCGGTTCATTCCGTTGCAGAGCTTCAAGCTCGTCGAACACCGGCTCCAGCGCATGATAGCTGTCGTCAAAAATTTTCTCCAAACACTGATAGTGCGCAGCATTCCGCAGATCCGGCAGAAAGACTCTGTCGCGCCTGAGAAAACGGCGCACCTCACTGAAATCCTGATACACCCCGACTCCGACTCCGGCAATCATCGCAGCCGCCATGGATGTCGCAGTATCAACGTGATCCGGAATGTTCAGCCGGACCTGCATGACGTCGGCAAGTATCTGACAGATTGTATCACTTCCGGCCCCTCCGCCCGTGAGAATCATATCCTCTATGTGCATCTGCCTGCGGTATGCCTTGAGAATCAGGTTCAGATTCATCGCGACGCCCTCGATAACCGCCCTCAAATACTCCGGTTTTCCGTGTTCCATACGCATACCGAGGAACGCGCCACTGCATTTTTCATTCCACCTCGGCGCACGCTCCCCAATCAGGTATGGCAAAAAAATCAGTCCGCCCGATCCGGGACCCGCTGCTTCCATCATGCGGTCAAGCTCCTCATAAGGCGTTCCCTCTTCCAGAAGACCGCGGATATACGAATAGGAGCTCCCCGCCGCCTGCATGGTCCCGCACGGCATGTATTTTCCCGGGATCACATGTGCAAAGCACATCAATATCCGGTCTTCATCTTCAAAAATCTGTTTCGAAGTTCCTCCGATCCAGGCGGATGTCCCGAAGGTGGCAAACAGCTCATCGTCCTTCACGCACCCGGCTCCAACGGCGGAACACGGGCCGTCTCCGCCTCCGCACATGACCGGCGTCCCTTCGCACAGCCCCGTCAGCTCCGAAGCCTTCCTCGTAACATACCCTGCCATGTCTACTGACTGGTGCAGCTCCGGAAACAAACATGCGTCTATACCAGACGCGTCCAAAATCGGCTCCGACCACTTCATGTGCCTCAGATCCAATGCGTTGGTTCCGGATGCATCCGAATAATCCGTCACAAATGCGCCGGTCAGCCGAAAGATAATATAGTCCTTCACCTGAAGAACTTTATATGTCTTGCGGTATACATCCGGTTCATGTTTCTTCAGCCACATGATTTTTTCCAGCGTGTAGCTCTCATTTGGTCTGTGTCCAGTAATCCTGCAGAAATCTTCAAATCCGATTTCCCGGGACAGAAATTCCTTTTCTCGGACAGCCCTGTGATCTGCCCAGATCATCGCGGGCCGAAGCGGCCTGCCTTCCCGGTCTACAGGAAGACAACACTGCATTTGCGCGGAAAAAGAAATCCCAAGCACGTCCGCCGGATCAATTTCCGAGATTGTTTTTCTTGTACCCTCTACAACAGCGCGCCACCAATACTCAGGATCCTGTTCCGCACAATGTTCTCCGAAGTAATGCACCGGATATGCAATCGTCGAGCTGCACACGCTGTTTCCATCCGTGTCAAAAAGCGTTACCTTGTCGCCGGATGTACCGAGATCATGGGCCAGCAGATATTTTGCCATTCACAGCACCCCCTGCCCTTAAAGCTCGTAGATTCTCCGGTCCCCGTAGACACTCTTCCAGTCATCGTCGAATCCCCGGACGGCATCTGCGATAAGAGGATTTTCCACCATCGCGGAAAAATAAGCCGGATCCGCCGTGCAGGCATCCGCTCCCGCCAGAAAGGCATCCATAATCTGCTGTGTGTTGTGAAAGCTCGCGGCAAGAATCTTCGTGCCCGTCCCATGCATCCGGAACAGATCCGCCATTTCTGCAATTGCCTCGCCTGCCCGTACATTGTTGTTATTCATCCGGTTAAAATACGGCGCCACATAGTCTGCACCGACCGATGATGCCAGCATCGCCTGCTGCGTCATGTACACGGCAGTTCCTGTCACCTTGAATCCTTTCTCCTTCAGTGTGCGGATCACGTGAAGTCCCGTTTCATTTACCGGAACCTTGATATAGGTATTCTCCGCGCCAAGCCGGTTCGCAATCACATCCGCCTCCCGCAGCATCCCCTCATAATCCTGCGCCGTCACCTGAACATGCAGCTGTTTCCCGCCGATCACGGAGCGGATCTCCTCAAGAATCTTCCAGAAATCCCCCTTCTCCTTTGAAATAATCGTCGGATTGCAGGTCACCCCCGTCAGATTCAGAATCTCGTTATACTTCCGGATCTTCTCAACATTCGCAGTATCAATTAAAATTTCCATGTCGTCTCCTTTCGTTTTCCCTTGCAAAAACTTTCGTTCATAACTTTTATTTATTTCGTATGATAAGTCAGTTGTACGTCCTCTGATATAAAATGTCAAGAAAATCTTGGCATCATTTGCATTTCCGTTTCACTTCGTACTCATACCTGTTGTCTTTGAAATCACATCCTTTCTGTTTCGCACGGCTTTACGTACGACGACCCTGTCTGCATTTTCGAAAAGCTTCGTTATGTATAATGTAAAAAAGCTACGAATTGTGCCGTACTGCGCAATCCTGCACAGCAAAAGATTCCACCGTCCGCTTTCTGCCGCATCCCGGCTTCGTTAATGGACTGTGGAATCTTCAAGTTTAAAAATTTATTTTCTGTGCAGGGCTTCGACCGATTCAAGCCCCTTACTCCTCGATATGCTCTCTCCCGACCCGGATGATCGTATGTACGTGTTCATCCGCAAGCGAATAAAAAATCTGTTTTCCGTCTCTTCTTGCTTCTACGAGCTTGGACTGCCGCAGGATCTTCAACTGGTGCGATACCGCGGACTGTGTCATATTCAGAAGCTCAGCGATCTCACCGACGCTCCGTTCCGAATCAAACAGAGCAAACAGAATCCTGATTCGCGTAGAGTCTCCGAAAACCTTAAACAGCTCGGCCAGATCGAACATCTCATTCTCATCCGGCATACAGCATGTTCTTTTCTGAACAATATTTTCTTTCATTTCAAATC
Source organism: Bilifractor sp. LCP21S3_F8 (assembly GCF_052117805.1). Taxonomy (NCBI): domain Bacteria; kingdom Bacillati; phylum Bacillota; class Clostridia; order Lachnospirales; family Lachnospiraceae; genus Bilifractor; species Bilifractor sp. LCP21S3_F8. Next base: position 42,387 of record NZ_JBQKIK010000010.1, read on the forward strand.
CTTCTCCCGCTCATCCGGCATACAACAGGTTCTTTTCTGGACTGTATTTTCTTTCATTTCAAATCCTTTTCTCTCCATATCACTTTCTGCATACTTATTTTTTTACGCTGCGCCAGTAGAGCGTTCGCTATTTATCAAGACCCATTGATACACGGAAGGCAGTCTTATCCTTTCTTGTAGCTCAGTGTTCTCGTCGAGTTCAGGACACAGATCAGCAGTACTCCAGTATCCCCGAACACCGCGAGCCACATCGGCGCAAGTCCGACAGCTGCCAGAAGCAGGATAGCAATCTTGATTACAATCGCCAGCACAATATTCTGTCTCGCAATCCGTATGGTTTTTCTTGAAATCCGGATCGCTTTCTCTATCTTCGAAGGCTTGTCATCCATCAGGACTACATCTGCCGCCTCTATCGCGGCGTCCGATCCAAGTGCGCCCATGGCAACTCCGACATCTGCCCGTGCAAGGACAGGCGCATCGTTGATTCCGTCTCCTACGAATACAAGAGAGGTTCCGTCCGGTTTCTCATCAATCAGCCTCTCGACCTCGGATACCTTGTCCGCCGGAAAAAGCTCCGCTCTGTACTCGTCTAAGCCGAGGTCTGCAGCAACCTTTTCCGCAACCTTCTCCCGGTCTCCTGTAAGCATCACCGTCTTCCGGATACCGACCGCCTTCAGCGACGCGATCGCCTGCGCCGCATCCGGTTTTTCAACATCATTGATGTGGATATGACCTGCGTACTTACCCTCGATCGCTACATGAATGATTGTGCCCGGCTCATTGCAAATCTTCCACTTTGCGCCGACATCCTCCATCATCTTCTGATTGCCGACACACACCGTCTTTCCGTTTACCGCAGCACGGATTCCCCGGCCGGCAATTTCCTCTACATTCTCAACCTCACAGCCGTCATTTTCTTTTCCAAATGCCTGCCGCAGGGAGACAGCGATCGGATGAGTGGAATACCTTTCTACATGCGCCGCCAGGTGAAGCAGTTCCTTCGCTTCGATGCACTCCGGATGAAGCGTCGTCACTTCAAAAACACCCTTCGTCAGTGTTCCGGTCTTATCGAACACTACGGTATCCGCCCTGGAGAGAGCATCCATATATCCGGATCCCTTGATCAGAACACCGATTTTGGACGCGGCGCCGATTCCGCCGAAAAACGCAAGCGGTACGGAAACCACCAGCGCGCACGGGCAGGATACGATCAGGAAGGTCAGGGCGCGGAGCAGCCATGTGGCAAAATTCCCGACGAAATCGCCCGAAATAAGCGGCGGAAGAAAAGCCACCGCCACCGCTGCAAGCACGACAATCGGCGTGTAAACCCTGGCGAATTTTGAAATAAATTTTTCGCTCTTTGACTTCCTGCTCCCGGCATTCTCGACAAGTTTCAGAATCTTCGCGGCAGTTGACTCCCCGAATTCCTTTTCCACCTTCATCCGGAGAAGCCCGTTCTGATTCACGCATCCGGAAAGAATCACGTCTCCGGTTCTGACATCACGCGGCAAGCTCTCGCCGGTCAGCGCCACTGTGTCAAGACTTGAACTTCCCTCCACAACGATCCCGTCCATCGGGACTTTTTCTCCCGGCTTTACCACAAGGATATCACCGACCTTCACCTCCTCAGGATTTACCGTTTTCACTTCTCCGCCGCACTCCAGGTTCGCGGTATCCGGACGAATGTCGAGCAGCTGCGATACCGCCCTTCTGCTGTTGCCCTCGGCAATCCCCTCAAACAGCTCTCCAACCTGGAAAAACAGCATCACGAACACTGCCTCCGGAAACATCTCTTTGCCTCCCGGTACAAAACCGATCAGCAGCGCTCCGGCCGTCGCGACAGTCATCAGAAATGACTCGTCAAACACCTCGCCGTGAGCGATTCCTTCGCCGGCCTCCCGAAGGACATCGAATCCCGCTGCAATGTAAGGCACCAGATAGATCAGCAGACGCTGCCACATTTCCAGACCGGGAAGAGCACGGTTAATCAGGTATGCGGCGATCAGAAGCCCTGTTGAAACGACGATCTGAATCAGCTTCTGCTTTGGCTCCATCTCATCGTCTTCATCATCGTCATTATCTTCATCGTCATTCTCGTCGTCAGCATCATCTTCGGCCTTTTCTTTCTTCACAGGCTTCTGCCCTGATTTCCGTTGCTCTGACTCCTGCTGTTCTGACTGCGGCTGTCCTGAATTCTCCGATCCAGACCGCTTCTGTTCGGGCCTGTCATGTTCAGGCCCATCCTCTTCTAACTGTTCCTGTTCAGCCCGCTTCTTTCCGGACCGCTCCTGTTCTGACCGTTCTTGTTCAGCCCGCTCCTTTTCGGACCGCTCCTGCTCCTGTAACAGTTTCGCCGCGTCGAATTTCCTGGTCTCGGAATTCTTCAGCGCCTCCTCCCGCTCTTCTGCCAAGCGTTCCTCTTTCTCCTTCTGCTCTGTCTCCGCAGCCTTCACTTCCTGTGACACTTTCTCCGCGTCACAAATCAGCTCCGTTCTTTTCTTCCTGATGTCATCCATGTCGCTCATAGGCACCCCCTGGCTGTTAAAATTTCTTCATGTGGCAACAATATTTTCTTTTGATTTATTAAACATATGCTCAATCGTTCATATGTAATTTAAAAATACACCTGAGCCAGGTCTTTGTCAATGCTATTATAATGAAATTGACAGCAAAGCCACCGGACCAGCCGGTGGCTTTAAATACTGTTCTCATCGGAAGCTCTTTACCCAGTTCACCAGGGAATCATGCCAGATATTTTCCGCCACATCACGCTTCATCTGATCTGTGACAGGTCCATTCGACGCAAGTTTTGCCAAAATAGCCGCCTGCAGTTCCTCGACTGTCATCTCCTCATACGATTTTCCAGCCGCTTCCTTGAGAAGTCTCCCGGTCTTCTTCTCTATGCTTTCCTCCGAAACCTGCTCTCCAGGCTGCCGTATTCCGGATTCCGTCTCCGCTGTCAACGTATCCTTCATTTTGGAGTCTGCCCCGCATGCCGCGCCATCCTTCACTTCGGATTCCACCTCGCATGCCGCGCCATCCTTCATTTCGGATTCCTCCTCACATGCCGGAGTATCCGCAATGTCGGTTTCCTCCTCACATGCCGGAGTATCTATGTTTCCTGATTCTGCCTTGCATACCGATGTTTTCATGAAATCCGGGTTCTCCCCTTCCGCCGCCGGGATCCAGATCTCTCCGGAATTCGCCTTAATTGTGACAGTAATCTGCCCGTTCTGCGCGGTCACCGACGTTCCGGCAAGTCCTCCGATAAAATGTTCCCCACCCTCGGCAGATATCGTCATGGTAAAATCATTGTCGTCATTATTTACCGTGACCAGAACATTCTCCCCATTCCACTCCCTGGCAAACGCATACTGCCGGTTTGTCAGCAGAAGTTCCTTATACGCTCCATACGAAAGTGCCTTCACCGACTGCCGGATCCGTCCAAGCGCAGCGATTTCTCTCGTGATCGGGTTTGTTCTTACCGCATCCCTGTAATCATCGAGGTTCAGCTCCGGACGAAGCGACGCGTCGCTTCCCCATTCCTTGCGTCCCTCGATGCCGAACTCCGAGCCATAATAGATCGACGGCACTCCCGGAAGGGTATAGAGCAGGACATGTACCGGGAACATATGTGCCTTATTGTTCAGCTTTGTGTAAATCCGCTCCACATCATGATTGTCCACAAAATTGTAGAGACCGAGTCCGTCCGGCCGGTTGCCGCCCATTTCGTACAGTCTTCGTACCGTGTGCGCAATCTCAAAATAATTGTGCTCATTGTGTCCGGAATAGAGTGCCTTGTGCAGACAGTAATTCGTGACAGCGTGGAGCATCTCCGGATTTGACCACCGGATATAGTCGCCGTGGATGACCTCGCCCATCAGCCAGAAGTCCTTCTTCACCTCATTGGCGGTTCTGCGCAGACACTTCATAAAATCAAAATCCAGCACATCTGCCGCGTCCAGGCGAATGCCGTCCACGTCAAACTCCTTCACCCAGAACCGGATCGTATCACAGATGTAATTCTGAACCTCCGGATTTCTCTGGTTCAGCTTGACCAGCAGATTGTATCCGCCCCAGTTTTCATACGAAAATCCATCGTTGTACTCATTATTCCCGCCGAAATTTACATTGCAGTACCAGTCCCGATATGCAGAGCTCTCACGGTTCTTCTGCAGATCCCGGAACGCGAAGAAATCTCTCCCGGTATGGTTGAATACACCGTCAAAAATAACCCGGATTCCGGCCTTATGGCACCTTGACACGAACTCCTTCAGATCCTCGTTGTCTCCCAGTCTGCTGTCCAGTTTCCGGTAATCGGTGGTATCATATCCATGACTTGCCGATTCAAAAAGCGGTCCGATATACAGCGCGCTGCATCCGAGCTCCTTCATATGATCAATCCATGGGATCAGCTTCTTCATGCGGTGCACAGGCTCACTGTAGTCATTCTGCTTCGGCGCACCGGTAAGTCCCAAAGGATAAATATGATAAAAAACCGCTTCATCGTACCATGCCATAATGTATTTCTCCCTTCCTTATACAGTTCTCTCATTATATTCAGATCTACCTGTTTCCGTTCAACAGATAATCAGACATACCTGTTTCTGTTCACAGTGCCAGACAAGAACAATGTAGGTCATTCCGCTGAACACTCCGATCCATTATATAACATACAAAAAGAAATGGACAGAATTGCAACATATAAAAAGAAAAGACAGAAAAGCGGCAGTCTCAATCAAGAGATCCATCCGTTTTCTGTCCATTTTCCGATCCCCGGTTTTCTCCGGAGAAAAATATCTGTTCTGTTTGCATTGCTCAATAATCCTTCGCCGAAGCTCCGACACTTACCTTCCGGAGTCTCCGAATTGCGGTCTCCTGCTTTCATCAGAAGCCCATCGGATTACGATATCCGCTTCTTCTTGCGATATCACCGTAGAAATCAACAACCTCTCTCATATATGCATGGAAGCGATCCTTAAGAGATGTCTTTGTATTTCTTCCGTTATATACTCTTGCTGTGTTCTTTCCCATTACATTGTTGTTCTTTGTTGTTACGTTTGTGTTCATCATAATCTATATCCTCTCTTTCGTAATGATCTGTCTGTTGTGCAGGTTCTCAGGTGTTTCCAGTTGTTTTCAGGTCTTTACAGATCTTTTCAGGTCTTTCGCGACCTTTTCAGATCTTTTCAAATCTTTCCCGGTTTCCTGATTTCCTTGTTTCCTTGTTTCTTATTGCTTTGTTTCTTCCTTGCTGCAATTGTAAAATACCGCATATTCTGCTATACTTCGCATCAAAAGGAATAAAAAACCAATCAAATCTTGCAAGGAGGACCGCCGTGATACCAATTTACGAAGAAAGCGCCGATCATCTGCAGATCGTGAAGCAGAATTCTATTCATATTCCTCCCCATCTGCACCAGTCAATCGAAATCATTCTTGTGACGAACGGTTCGATTGTAGCCGGAACCGGAACCGACCTGTTCGAGATGAAGCCGGGTGATCTCGGCGTCATCTTCCCGAATCTCATTCACCACTATCAGGTTTTTTCCCAGGGCACGAATCAGCACGTCACCCTTCTGGCATCTCCTGCCTATTTCGGAATCTATGCAGACTTTCTTCGAAACTACGAGCCGGAGAATCCGGTGATCCCGAAGGAGCAGGTTCCGCCGAATGTAATCTATGCGCTGAAGAACCTGATGAAAATCAATCGCGAACATCTGTATTCCTCGCCTGATTTTCTCAATCCTACCCACGGAAATAATAATGTTCCCGAGCTTCCGCCGCAGGATCTGTCTGACCTGACAGAGAGCGAGGACACGGCTGTGTCTTCCGATGCATCAGATATCGCTGCGATGCAGAACCATGAAATCTGTTCTGTCACATCCGCGCCGAAGCACGCCTCCGACAGGACTGTCCCTCAAAGCACTGGTACAAAGTCTGGAAAGCTCTCCCGCTCCTCTCCATTGTCCGAGCAGCTGAACGCCGCCTGCATCAATACGCTGAACCACTCCTTCACACAAATCATTCTTGCCAGCAGTCTCCCTCTTCTGAAGCTGCAGAAAAGAACAGATCTGAAGGATCACGACATCGTATACCAGACAGCGGTGTACATATCCGCTCACTACCGGGAGGACATCTCTCTGACCACGATGTCGCAGGCGCTCGGAATCAGCCCATTTGCACTCTCCCGGGTCTTTTCCGGTGTGTTTCACCAGAATTTCAACCATTATCTCAACGATGTCCGGCTTCAGCATGCGTCCGCGCTTCTTGCAGACAGCGACCGGTCTGTCACGGATATCTACCTCGACTGCGGTTTCCAGAGCCAGGCGACCTTCAACCGCGCGTTCCAGGCCAGATACCACATGGCGCCAAGGGACTACAGAAAGCAGGCATCCCTCACCTCGCAGTGAGCAGACCGTTCCCGATCTACAAAATATATATTCAAACATATCCGTCCCGCTCTGCCCGCCCGGGCACCTGACCAGATCCGGTATACAAAATACATACTTAAACATATCTGTCCTGCTCTGCGCGCCTGGGTTCCTGACCTGATCCGCTCCGGCTCACAAAAGATATACACACACAGAAAGCCCTGTCAATCGTGACAGGGCTTTCCGCTTATCCTTTTATTTTCTTAATTCATTCCGCGCAGAATCTCTCGTTATGAAGCAGTTTGTGCTCCTTCCCCTTGAGCATTCCGTCGTAGAGTGACAGTATCGTCGGGTTCTCGTTGCACTTGCGGATCACCGAGCTGTGGTCAGCCTTATAGATGCCGTCTCTTCTGGCAGCCTTCGTGCGGTCGCCGGCAAGACGAGGCTGTCCTCCGCCCATGATACATCCGCGGCGGCAGGCCATCACCTCGATGAGATCGAAATGCTTCTCGCCGCTTTTCACCTGATCCATCACCTTTCCGGCATCCGCCAGTCCGGATACCACGCAGATCTTCAGTTCTCTGTCCTTATAGGGAACAGCAAACTCGCGGATAAACTCATCCTCACGCACGCCGCAGGCTGCGATCCGATCCAGCGTCTCCTGGTCATGTCCCTCTGTAATCCTGCGCAGAACCGCCTCGGTCACACCGCCGGATACACCGAAGATAACACCGCCGCCGGATCCAAGGCCGAATGGAACATCCGACGCCTCCGGTTCCAGATCCGCAAAATCGATTCCCGAGGTACGGATCATATCGATCAGTTCGGTCGTCGTCAGAACATAGTCCGTATCCTGCTCTCCGTCTGTGAAGCTGTTCGGTCTCTTCGCCTCCATCTTCTTCGCCGTACACGGCATGATGGATACCATGACCGTTCTTCTGCCGTCCGCATTATTCGCCGGATCACGATAATACTCCTTTGTAACCGCGGAGAGCATTCCCTGCGGCGAACGGCACGTCGAAACGTTCGGTGTGAGATCCGGGTACTGATCGCCGACAAACTTCACCCACGCCGGACAGCAGCTCGTCAGAAGCGGCAGTGTTCCGCCGTTTTCTACGCGGTCCACAAACTCCGAAGCCTCCTCCATAATGGTCAGATCCGCGCCGAACGTGGTATCATACACCTCGTCAAAACCAATTCGACGAAGTACGTTCGCGATCTTGCCCATCACACTCTTGCCCTTCGGAAGGCCGAAGGCAGCTCCCACCGCCACACGGACAGCCGGTGCTACCTGAGCGATCACGCGCACATCCGGATCTCCAAGAAGATTCCACACCTCTGTCCGGTTGTGGTGGATGCTGATCGCGCCTGTCGGACAGAATACACGGCACTGTCCGCAGTTTACGCAGTCGGTCTCTCCGATCGGCTTGTCAAACGCAGGCATAACCATGGCTTCCGCGCCGCGGTTCGCAAAATTGATCGCCTCGATTCCCTGCAGCTCACTGCATACTCGGACGCAGTTTCCGCAGAGGATGCATTTGTTCGGATCCCGTACAATCGACGGGGAGCTGAAATCCAGCGGCATCTGCTCCTTGTAGTTCTGGAAGCGCACATGCATGATGCCGAAACGCTTTGCCAGTGTCTGAAGATTACAGTCACCGCTTTTTTCACAGGTCAGACAGTCTCTGCAGTGCGCCGCCAGCAGAAGCTCAATGATCAGCTTGCGGTACTTGCGAAGCCTTTCCGTATTGGTGCGGATCACCATTCCGTCCCGGGGCTCCTCGGAGCAGGAGGCAAACATTCTTCCCCGCTCATCCTCAACCATGCACAGTCTGCACGCGCCAAACGTAGACAGCTCCGAGTGATAGCAGAGGGTGGGGATATCGATGCCCGCTTTTCTGATGATTGTAAGAAGATTTTTCTCGTCGGTAAATTCGACTTTTCTGCCGTCAATCGTTATAACTCCCATCTCATCCCTCCTATGCCTCAATATAAATCGCGTCGAACGCACAGTTGTCCTTGCAGGTCGAGCACTTGATACAGAGATCATTATCAATGTGATAGCACTCCTTGCGGACACCCGTGATCGCTCCGACCGGACAGTTCTTCGCGCACTTTCCGCAGCCGCGGCAGAATTCCGGATTGATCACAAACCGGCGCAGCGCGGTGCAGACCTTGGCACGACATTTTTTGTCCACGATATGCTCGATATATTCATCCCGGAAGGTATTCAGGGTACTCAGAACCGGCAGCGGCGCACTCTTGCCAAGTCCGCACAGAGACATGTTCTTCACCATTGTCGCCAGTTCCTCCAGGCGGTCCAGGTCCTCCAGCTCGCCCTTGCCGCCGACAATCTTCTCCAGTATTTCCAGCATGCGCTTTGTGCCCTCACGACATGGAACGCACTTTCCGCAGGACTCTCTCTGCGTGAAGCTCATGAAGAATCGGGCAACCTCCACCATACAGGTGCTGTCATCCATGACAACCAGACCGCCGGATCCGACGATCGCTCCGTATTTCTTCACCGTCTCAAAATCAAGCGGCACATCCAGATGGTCCTTCGTCAGGCATCCGCCGGAGGGGCCGCCGATCTGAACCGCCTTAAAGGTTCCGCCGTCCTTCATTCCGCCTCCGATGTCAAAAATGATCTCGCGAAGCGTTGTTCCCATCGGGACCTCGATCAGACCGGTATTCTGAATGGAGCCGGTCAGAGAGAAGGTCTTCGTACCGGGGGAACTCTCGGTTCCGATGCTGCGGTACCAGTCTGCACCCTGAAGTACGATTTTCGGTACGTTCGCATAGGTCTCGACATTGTTCAGAACAGTCGGTTTCGCCCACAGGCCCTTCTCAACCGTTCTCGGCGGCTTAACTCTCGGCATGCCCCGGTTTCCTTCGATTGACGCGGTCAGAGCAGAGCCCTCACCGCAGACGAACGCGCCGGCACCGCGGTTGATGTGCATATGGAAGTTGAAATCGGTTCCCAGGATGTGATCACCGAGCAGCCCCTTGTCCTCCAGCTCCGCGATCGCGTGGCGCAGCCTTGCAACGGACATCGGGTACTCCGCACGCACATAGATGTATCCGTTTTCACTGCTCACCGCGTATCCGGCGATCATCATTCCCTCGATCAGCTTGTAGGGATCTCCCTCCATGACGGAGCCATCCATGAATGCTCCCGGGTCTCCCTCGTCACCATTGCAGACGACATAGCGCTCCTTCTCCTTCTGACGCGCCACCTGCTTCCATTTTCTTCCGGTGGGGAATCCACCGCCGCCTCTTCCTCTGAGTCCGGACCGGTCGACCTCATCGACGATTTCCTCCGGCTTCATCTCAAAGAGTGCCTTCTGGAATGCCTGAAATCCTCCGGACGCAAGGTACTCATCCAGCGACTCCGAATCGTACTTTCCGCAGTTTTCCAGAACAATCCGGGTCTGCTTCGCAATAAAAGGAATCTCATCCGGCGAAGTATATGTCACGCCCTTCTGCTTGTACAGCAGGCTCTCAATGACATCATCGCCCATAACAGTGCGGTTGAAAATCTCCTGACAGTCGGACGGCTGTACCTTCGTATACTGCACAACCTTATCGCCCTTCTGAATTCTCACAAGCGGTCCGAGCTCACAGACGCCCTGGCAGCCGGTCTTCCGGACTCCCAGATGTGCCTCCGGACCATGGGATCCGAACTCCAGGGTCACTCCCGGCGTATCCCCAACGATACGCATGAATTCTTCATATACCTTCTCAGAACCGGACGCGATACAGCCGGTACCGGAACAGACGAGTATACGGCAGTCATAGGAAGCCATTACTTCATTGGCAAGCTCTGTTCTCTTCTTCAGATCCTCTCTCGTTCTAATCATTCCGGTCACCTCGCAGTTCATGAATCAGCTCCAGCGCCGATTCCGGCGTCATCTTCGGATGAACCTCCTCGTTAACCATGACCGTCGGAGCCAGTCCGCATGCTCCGAGGCACGAAACCGTTTCAACGGTAAAAAGCATGTCGTCCGTCGTGTGTTTCTTCGCGCTCAGCCCGAGCTCCTTCTGGAACGCCTCCAGAATCGGTGCGGATTTTCTGACATGACAGGCCGTGCCGTCACAAACCTTGATTACATACTTTCCCTTCTCCTCGAACGAAAAGTTCTCGTAGAATGTAGCCACGCTGTAAGCCTTGGACTCACTGATACCGATCTGCTTCGCCACGTAGGTCAGCAGCTCGCCCGGCAGGTATCGATATTCCGCCTGAATATCCTGCATAATCGGAATCAGCGACGATGGCTTTTTTCCATAGCCGGCAATAATTTCATCCGCCTTTTTGTAGTAGCATTCTTCCAGCATACCATCCCTCCTTATCCATGCGGCCCTTACGGGCCACTGTTTTTGGCCATGCTTCGATTATATCGCAAATAAGATGAAACATAAACAATATATATGTAAATATTTCAATTATTTTGTATCTTATGATGGTTTTAAGCCTCTATTTCAGAATTTTGTATTGTAAAATTAGCCAAACTCAACTCTCGAAATGCAAGTGCATTCATTGCATTTGCATCACACCGTTTTTTCTCCGTGGCAGTTCCTGATGGTGACGTTTTCATGAATCACAGCCTATGAAATGTGTGCGGACCGTATGGCAGACTCGCCGAAAACGAGATAAAACACGCTGTGCGAGTTTTATCTCGCTATCGCGACGCTCGCCGCACACGAATACTTCGCATTCGGCTGCGGCTCACTGTTCGCGTAAATTAAAAACGAGACCGCCCGGGAATTTCCCGGACGGTCTCGTCCACAATCAGCATATGTGATTCATTTCATTCACACTGCGAACAGAAGCTGTTACTGCGCAGTCTTTGTTGCGTACATGAAGTACTTGTTGCCGGTCTTGGTCATGTATACGCCGGAAACGTTGGACTTCATCATGTAGATATCGTTGTAGAAGTAGAGCGGGATTACCGCGTTGGTATCCATCAGCATCTTCTCGGCCTTTACAAGGTCATCGGTACGTTTTGCGGTGTCTACCTCTGTGCGTGCTTCCTCAAGAAGCTTGTCATAGTCCGCCCAGTTCTGCGGTGCCGCAGAGGTCGGGTTCTTGCCGAACTGCATATCGTTGTTTCCGCTGCTGGTCTGGAATACCTCAAGCATGTTGGAAGGATCATCATAGTCTGCAACCCATCCGCCACGGCACATCGTGTAATTTCCATTCTGACGGTCGGAAATGAATACCTTCCAGTCCTCAGTCTTGATGTTTACTTCGATTCCAAGCTTGCTCAGGTCGTCCTGAATCAGCTGAGCGGCCTTCTCATTGGTTGAACCGGAGTTCGTCAGGTACTCAATGGAAATCGGTGTAGACGGTGTATAGGTTCCATCACCATTATCGGTAAAGGTGTAGCCGGTAGCGCTCTCCAGAAGCTTTACAGCCTCCTCAACGTTGTCAGCTCCTGTGGTAGCAGCGTCATAATATGTCTGAGACCAGGTGCCGCCGTTTCCGTCAGACATAGCGGACGGAACATAGGAACCTGCCGGCTCCTGACCGGTCTGACCTACGGTATCGGCAAGATACTGTCTGTCGATAACCAGAGAGCATGCCTTACGGAAATCACTTGCCTGCTGCTCGGTCATTCCGTCAAAGAGAGATGCATTGACATTGAAACCGGTGTATACAGTTCCAAGCATATCCGCGATATAGAAATCAGAGAAGTCCTTTACATTCGGAACCTCGTCGGTGGAAATATTATCGATGAAATCAAGATCTCCGCTGTTATATGCCGCAAAGGTAGCGGTGTCATCCGCGGAAAGCATGAAGTTCAGCTTATCGATGGTTACGTTGTCCGCATCATAGAAGTTCGGGTTCTTTGTATATTCCATGGATGCGTCATGATTCCATGCTGTGCAGGTGTAAGCACCGTTGGATACAAAGCCTGCCTCAGCAGCCCAGTTGCCGGGATTGTCGCCGTTCGGGTCTGCCGCTTCAACGGATGCCTGCGGAACCGGATCAAATACCGGGAACGCAAGAAGCTGGTCGAAGTATGCGCACGGATTGTTCAGTGTGATGGTCAGTGTGTAATCGTCCGGAGCTTCTACTTTAAGCGTTCCGTCATCATTTTTCGCGATAACGTCAAAAAGATATCCGTAATCCGCCGCGGTGTCCGGGTTTGCCGCACGGTTCCAGCTGTATACAAAATCTTTTGCCGTCAGGTCTGTGCCATCGGACCACTTTGTCTGCTTCAGCTTGATGGTCCACTGGGTTCCGTCATCGGAGATCTGCGGATCGCCGTCCGCGATCGCCGGCGTGAGCTTGTCATCCTTGTCATAAGTGTACAGACCTACGAAGGAGTTGACTGCCAGGCAGGCACCGTCAACGGTGTTGTTCAGCGCCGGATCCAGATGCTGCGGCTCAGACGCGAGGTTAATGTACAGTGTGCTTGCGTCAGAATTCAGCTTTGCGCTGGAAGGAGTCTTATCTCCGCTATTGCCGCCTGCCGCTTCACTTCCTGTGCTTGTTGCTGCAGCTGCATTCGAACCGGAAACAGCGTTGCCTCCCTCCTTGAGAGAACCGGCATTTCCACACGCGCCGAGGCCGACTGCCATGGCAGACGCCAGCACTAATGCGACTAACTTCTTTTTCATATTTCTTCCTCCTGATTTCTGCTATCTGTTGACAGATAGATATTTATGTCAAACTCCCCTGCGGGAGATGTGACCCCAAAAAGCCATTGATATGCAAATAATGGTTCATGTCAGACTCCCCTGCGGGAGATATGACCGCAAAAGATCAATACGGAATATTCGGCCTGTTAATTACTCCCTCCTGCCGATTCCGCATATATTCTTGCTGATACCGCATCATTTACCGGTTCCAGCACGCACACCTGTGTCCGTTTCCCCTGTCTGTCAGAGGCGGTCTTTCCTGCGTACACTTCTCTGTCGCATACTTGCAGCGCGTACGGAACGGACAACCCGTCGGCATATGAAGAGGACTTGGCACATCGCCCTCCAGAATGATCCGATGGCTGTGTCTGGCCGTTTCCGGATCCGGAATCGGAATCGCGGAAAGCAGAGACAGCGTGTACGGATGAATCGGATGATTCATCAACTCGTCCGCGTCCGCAATCTCCATCATGTGTCCGAGATACATAACCGCAATACGATCGGAGATGTGCTGCACAACCAGAAGGTCATGCGCAATGAAGAGATACGCGATGCCCAGCTGATCCTGCAGATCCTCAAACATGTTCAGAACCTGCGCCTGAATCGATACGTCCAGAGCAGATACCGCCTCATCGCAGACGATGAAGGACGGATTCACAGCCAGCGCACGGGCAATGCCGATTCGCTGTCTCTGTCCGCCGGAAAACTCATGTGCGTAGCGCATCGCATGCTCAGCATTCAATCCGACGGTCTCCAGGAGCTTTAAGATCTTCTCTCTCCGCTCCTGTCTGTTCTTGTACAGGTGATGGGTGTCCAGCGGCTCTCCGACGATGTCCTCAACGGTCATACGGGGATCCAGCGAAGAATACGGATCCTGGAATACCATCTGCATCTTCTTCCGGTAGGGAAGCATGTTTACCTCAACACGCTTTCCCTTCTTCGGCCTGCCATTTGAATCGAGAACCGGATTCCCGTCCTCATCGTACACATCGCCGCTGTCGAAGAGCACCTGATCCTCGAAGGTGATCCGTCCTGCCGTCGGCTCATACAGCCGCAGAAGTGTGCGGCCGACCGTCGTCTTGCCGCATCCGGATTCTCCTACCAGCCCCAGGGTCTCACCCGGCATGATCTCAAAGCTGATATCATCTACTGCCTTCAGCGGAATCTTATGAAAGCCCTGAGATACCGGGAAATACTGCTTCAGATGCTCTACCTTAAGGAGCGGCTTTTTTTCCTTGTCACTCATGCCTTTACCTCCTCATTTTCATACAGGTCCATCACATTCATCCAGCAACTCGCCCGATGCTCAGGCCCTACCTGGTACTCGTCCGGAACCTTTTCCAGACAAATCTTCATGGCATTTTCACACCGCGGGCAGAAAGCACAGCCCTTCGGCATGTTAAGGAGGTTGATCGGCGTTCCTCCGATCGGAACCAGCCGTTCATTCATGTTTTCGGTCGTCGGAATGGAACGCAGCAGCCCCTTCGTATACTCATGCGCCGGATGATAAAAAATAGCATCCGCGGTGCCGCGCTCGCAGACACGTCCGCCGTACATAACGATGATCTCATCACACATGGACGCAATGACGCCCAGGTCATGCGTAACCATGATAATCGCCATACCCATCTTCTTCTGCAGATCCTGCATCAGCTCCAGAATCTGCGCCTGAATCGTCACATCCAGCGCTGTGGTCGGCTCATCCGCGATCAGAATATCCGGCTCACAGCAGAGCGCCATGGCAATCATGACACGCTGGCGCATGCCTCCGGAGAGCTCGTAGGGATACTGCTTCATCCGGCTCTCCGGCTCGTTCACTCCGACGAGTGTCAGCATCTCAACCGCCCGCTTCCAGGCCTCGTCCTTATTCTTGTTCGTGTGAAGAAGAATCGCCTCCTTCAGCTGATAACCAATCGTAAACACCGGATTCAGGGAAGTCATCGGATCCTGGAAAATGATCGACACCTTCTCGCCGCGGTACTTCGACAGCTTCTTCTCATCCCACTTCGTGATATCCTCGCCCTTGTAGCGGATCTCCCCCTCCACCACCTTTCCGGTCTCGGCGAGAATCTGCATGATTGAATACGCGGTTACTGATTTTCCGGATCCCGACTCTCCCACGATTCCGAGGGTCTTGCCTTTCTCCAGGTTAAATGTGACTCCGTTGACTGCCTTTACCTCACCGGCATCTGTAAAAAAGCTTGTATGGAGGTTATCAACCTCCAATAGTAAATTATTTTCTTCAGACATGATTTTCTCTGTCCTTTCATCCTTTCTGATTTCCGGAAAAAATCAGGTAGCATTTTTCCGGTAAACACCGCACCTCTCAGGAAATTCTCCTGGAACCTACATCCGGCGCCGTCGAGCAGCACCCATTCTGGTATAAGACCCATAGGTTCGCCATACCGCAGCTTTTATCCGGCACCGTCGAGCAGCGTCCCTGCCTGGCATACACCCGCCCAGAGGCTCGACATACCCCAGCTCCGGCAATGCCGGATCTGTCAGTTCAGCTTCGAGTCAAACGCGTCCCGGAGCCCGTCGCCGATCAGGTTCAGCGCAAGAACGATGACTACGATAACCAGAGCGGGAACCAGCAGACGGTATGGCGCAGAGGTAATCGTGGCCCGGGCATCATTTGCCAGGGATCCGAGGGATGTCATCGGAAGATTGACACCAAGTCCGAGGAAGGAAAGGTAGCTTTCGGTGAAAATAGCACTCGGCACCTGAAGCGCCGTTGTAATGATAATGATGGAAAGTACATTCGGCACGACATGCTTTCTCATGATCTGACCATTCGGCGTTCCGATCGCTTTTGCCGCGAGAATGTACTCATTGTTCTTGATCGAAAGAATCTGTCCTCTGACCAGCCGGGCCATGCCGACCCAGTACAGGAGGGCAAACACGATAAACATCGCCAGCATGTTGCCGCCGAGCTTGGCGAGCACGGTTCCCTTAATCAGAGGTGTCAGCCGCGCGTTCAGCACCACGGACAGAAGAATGATGATCAGCATATCCGGCAGAGAATAGATGATATCGACAATACGCATCATGATCAGGTCCACCTTGCCGCCGAAATATCCGGAGATCGTTCCGTAGAGGACACCGATGATCAGAACCATGACCGCCGATACGACACCGACAGACAGGCTGACTCTCGTTCCGTATACGACACGGATGAAGTAATCACGCCCCAGGGAATCGGTTCCAAGAATGTGTGGAAAAAGTCTCACTCCGGTGCTCTGCATGTACTGCAGCTCCCGCTGCGAATAGTACATTGGCGGCAGATTGACCGCCGTACCGTCACGATGACCGTTCACGGTAATCATGTCACTGTAGCTGTACGGAACAATCATCGGGATCACGATGATCGCCACAATCAGAAGGATGAGCACAACGATGGAAGCCATCGCCATGTGGTTTTTTCTCAGACGGCGGAGTCCGTCCTTCAGAAATGTAGAGGACTCCCCCATAACATCCTGCTGTTTCTTCTCCTCATCGGTTGCCTTTTCAAAATTCTTCTTATTAAATTTGCTCAGATCGATCTGCGCAGACAGAATCTGGCGTTTCTTGTATATATTCTCTGTTTCAGTCATTTCAAAGCTCCTTCTGTGCGATCATTCAAAATTGATTCTCGGATCGATCAGCTTGTATACAATATCGGTAATCAGGTTTGCAACGATCATCAGAACCGCGAGGAAGATCGTTGTCGCCATGATCACGGAGTAGTTCCGGTCGGTAATGGCTTTCACAAAATAGGTTCCAAGGCCCGGAACAGTGAAGATTGTCTCCACGACCATCGATCCTGTGATGATATATGCAATCTGCGGTCCGAGATAGGTCACAACAGGAATCAGACCGTTCTTCAGCGCGTGCACGAAAATGATCTTTGACCGGCTGACGCCCTTCGCACGCGCGGTGCGGATATAGTCCTGACTCAGCGCGTCCAGCATCGATGTCTTCGTCAGACGCGTAATATACGCCGTCGGATAGACAGCCAGAGAAATCACGGGAAGCACAAGGCTCGGATTTGAGCTGAATACCGGGAAAATCGCAAGCTGCACACAGAACACCAGAAGCAGCAGAGTTGCCAGAATAAAGGAAGGCATCGCCGTACCCAGCGTCGTGAAGAAGATAATGATACGATCCGGCACCTTATTCCGCTTCAGCGCAGCAATGGAACCGAGAATCACGCCGAATACAACAGCGATGATCATGGCGATTCCGCCGAGCTTCGCGGAAACCGCAAACTTGGAGAAAAGATCCGGTCCGATCTCTCTTCCGTTCTTCATATCAATTCCCCAGTCTCCATGCAGAAGATTTCTCATATAGAGAAGGTACTGCTCCCCCAGGGGCTTATCCAGATTGTACCGCTTTGTCAGCGCGTCCATAACCGCCTGGCTCGGAGCCTTCTCCGCCGTGAAAGGCCCTCCCGGGATCAGGTTCATAACAAAGAATGTGATGAGTGTAACGATGATGATGGACGCAATCGCCAGCACCACACGTTTTACCATGTACTTAGTCAATTTTTCCTCCTCTTTTCTAAGCAGAGACTGCCTCGGTGCTGTGTAACCTCTGTCTTTCTTCTAAATTAACGCTTTACAGTAATAAAGAAAAAAAAAGTGTACAGATCGAGATCTGCACAGCTTGTACATCATGTCTGCTTATTTTATTCTACACTTATTCGAATGATAATAAATACTATATAAAAAACAGCGTCATTCGTCAACTGTAAAGTTGAGAATGTATTAATTTCTTTTTAATAATTCATTAATAAGGGGCATAAGAGGCAGCCCTCTCCGTCTGCGGTATTTCCCGCTGTAAGAGAGGGCTGCCCCATGCTTCTCAATTAGTTTTTGTCATCTGGCACAATACTTATCGATCCATGCCATATGCCGTTACTGTTTCTTCTCCTTTTTCTTTTGTGAATGAGAGCGCCGGTCCCCGTTACTGTTTCTTCTCCTTTTTTCTCTTACGAATGAGAACGCCGATTCCGGCTGCTGCTCCGAGCACGATAATCACGTTGACTCCAATCATTCCAGCGTCACCGGTCTGAACCGCTCCGGTATGAACGAGTTTTGTTCTCTGCTCCTGAATTGTATCCGGATTCTTCCGGATTGTATTCCCGGTATGGACTGGTCTGGTCGACGGCAGTTCCGTCGGAGGTACAGTCACCAGCGGTGTAGGGGTAACCGTTGTCTGCGGTCTAATTACCGGTTTTTCAGGCTGTGTCGGCTCTTCGGGTTTCGTCGGCTCCTCGGGTTCAGGCTCTTCCGGTTCCACAGGTACCGGTGTCGGGGTAACCGTCTCCTCCGGTTTCGTCGGTGGCGTCGGTTCCGGATTCTCCGGTTCCTCAGATTCTTCTGCTTCCGTTGTTACGGTTGCGGTTCCTGGATCCGGTGTATTGAGGCCATCCGCCTTTCCTGCCACCACATTCGTCACGCTTCCTCTTTCCGCGTCTGCTTCCGTCACTTTATAGGATGTCGTATAGGTCAGCGTTTCTCCTGCGTTCAGGCTGTCCGCCGTCCATGTCGCATTGGTCAGATCATCTGTGATCACAAGCTCCTTCAGGGTAACGGTTCCGTCGTTCGTTACGGTAATCAGGTAAGTTACCGTTTCTCCCGCCACATACTTGCTGCCGTTCTCCGGATTACTTGTAACCACCTTGCTGATCGTCATGTGTGCGAAATCATCCTCTGTGTCAGAAGCCTCCCATGTCTTACCCGGCTCGTCGGGATTGCCGCCTGGCTCATCCGGGTTGCCGCCCGGCTCACTGCCGCCGGCTTTCTCAAACACGGCTTTCACGGTGTTTCTGTACTCTCCGGCCTCGATATCCGCCTCAGTTACCACGTGAACAGCCTTCGCACTTATTGTTTCTCCCGGCTTTACATTCTCGAATGTAACGGAATCCGCACCATCCTCAAAGGTAACGCCGTCCTGCTCCTGCAGGATGATGGTTCTCACATCGTCATAAATATTTGTTACGTTGATTGTAAATTCAATCGAATCTCCAATCTGATATGTCTTGTCTTCATGTGTCTTTGTCACTACCTTATCCGGCGTAACTTCGTTGTCCGTTACTTCCAGCTCACCAGGCACGAGTCTAATCTCGTAGTTCTCTGCGTAGTTCTTCGATACCTTATCGTCTTCTTCCTTCGGATCCACCATCTTCAGTGCTTCCGCCGGACTCGGCTGAACCCTGGTCTGAGTTTTTCCACTGACGATCGTGCAGTCAAACTCATTTTTACTTGATCCGATATAAGTCTGACTTCCAGTGAAATTGAAGGTAATCTGATCCTTTTCTGCTATTCCGAGAGCAAGCTTGTCATCGTCTGCTATTGTCAGATCGTTTTTATCTGCCAGCATCGTTAACGAAATGATATCATCGCCAAGTACAAGTGTGTGATTTGTCAGTGGCTTGCCGTCGAAAGGCTTGGTAGCGCTACCGCTCTTCAGGGTGATTGATTTTGGGGTAATGGTCAAGATTCCTGCTACTTTCTTTACATTCTTGAAATATCCCGTTACCTCTTTTCCATCCCCGTTATAAATAGCCACTTTTACAACATGGTTGTTTCGATTGTCATCATTTCCTGACTCCCATACATTTACGATGCTGCCTGCAGCCACACCCTCTGCAGTAAAGCCCTCCGGGAGACCCGTCACCGTTACATCTGATGCTGTCAATGCTGTTCCGTCATATTCTTTGTTTCCGTCAGCAGCTGTAAATGTGATTTCGGTAGTGTTAATGTCAACGGTCAGAGTTCCTACTTGCTTTGTGATGATGTAGTTGTTCTCTTTGAATTTTCCAAGTTCCTTGGTATAGCTGATTGCGTTCTCTGTTGACCCGACATCTGTGATGCTGCCGGTTGCCTTGAGATTCGTAACTTCACCAGTTACAAATCCGTCTCCGGAAACTGTCACGTCTGGTGCTGTCAGTGCTGTACCATCATACTGTTTGCTTGCACTTACTGACTCCAGATGCACCATACGCTTGGTAACGGTCAATGTCCCTTTTGCTTTCCTGATATTGGAGAACTGATCGGTAACATCTTCGCCATCTTTCCTGATCACTACGGATGTGACTACGTTATCAGCCGTTCCAGCAGATGTGATACTGCCGCTTACCATGACAGTCGGAGTGAACCCTGCTGGCAGCCCATTAATGGTGTAAGTACTCTTTGTCAGTACTTCGCCATCATAAGTCTTGCTGTCGCTGCCTGCTGTTACTGTGATTTCCGCAGTATTAGCTGTAACCGTCAGCGTTCCCTCAGTCTTCCTGATTTCATAGTTTCCAGCTTTGAAGCCAGTTCCTTCAGTATAGGTAATCGGGTTTGCAGCGCTTCCTGCTTTCGTGATCGAGCCGGTTGCCTTGATGTCCGTAGCTTCGCCATCCACGAATCCATCGCCGCCTACTGTAACATTCGGAGCGGTCAGCGCTGTGCCATTGTATTCTCTGGTCTGGCTTTCCGAAGTCAGCGTTACATTCCGTTTCGTAATGGTCAGTGTGCCGTTATTCTCCGTAATTGTCTTGAACTGATCCGTAACATCTTCGTCTCCCTTCTTGATGACTACAGATGTTACTTTGTTTTCAGCAGTTCCGACATCAGTGATGCTGCCAGTTACTGTGACTTCAGCTGTATAGCCATTCGGAAGTCCGATCACCTCAGAGCCTCCCTCAGTCAGAGCAGTTCCGTCATAAGCCCTGGAAGCGTTCTTCGCATTGACTACAATCTCATCTTCATTCTGAGTGATTGTCAGAATGCCTTCGTCCTTCGTGATCGTGTAGTTGTCAGCTTTGAATCCGCTCTTTTCCGTATATCTGATTTCGTTCTTTACGCTGCCAGCCTTCGTGATCGTTCCTACTGCCTTGAGATCCGTTACTTCACCAGTCACGAATCCATCACCAGTTACAGTAACATCCGGTGCCGTCAGTGCCGTTCCGTCAAATACCTTGCTTGCGCTGTCAGATTTCAGATTCACAGTACGCTTATTCACTGTCAGCGTTCCGCTCGCATTCTCAATGTTCGTAAACTGATCGGTGACATCTTTGCCGTCTTTCAGGATAACTGCAGACTTCACTTCGTTTACGGCAGTACCAGCATCCGTAATCGTTCCGCTTACAGTCACTTTCTCAGTGAATCCTTCAGGCAGTCCTTCAATCCTGTAAATATTCTTTGTCAGAGGGGTGCCATCATAAGTCTTGCTGGCACTATCCGCTGTCACCTTGATGGCTGCAGTATTCGCAGTGATCCTCAGTGTTCCTTCAATCTTGGTGATTTCGTAGTTGCTCGCCTTGAATCCATTATTCTCATTGTATTTGATGGTGTTCGTTGCACTGCCGACTTTTGTGATGCTGCCAGCTGCCTTGACATCACTTACTTCGCCAGTGACAAACCCGTCGCCCGCAATCGTTACTTCCGGTCTCGTCAAAGCAACACCGTCATATGCCTTGCTTGCTGATCCAGAGGTCAGTGTCACTTTTCTCACAGTAACCGTCAGCGTTCCATTTGTCTTCGTAACATTGGAGAACTGATCCGTTACATTTTCATTACCTTTCCTGATGACCACGGAGGAAATTACGTTATCAGCTGTTCCAGTATCAGTGATACTTCCAGTCACTGTTGCTTCCGCCGCAAATCCCTCAGGAAGACCAGTGACACTGTAGCTGTTCTTTGTCAGAGCTGTGCCATCATAAGTCTTGCTGTCGCTATCTGCTCTTACTTCAATTGCTGCGGTATTGGCAGTAATCGTCAGCGTTCCTTCATTCTTTTTGATCTCGTAGTTGTCAGCTTTGAATCCGCTGTTCTCTATATATTCGATCGTATTTGTGACACTGCCAGCTTTCGTGATACTGCCCTTTGCTTTGAGATTGCTAACTTCACCGTCTACGAATCCGTCGCCGCTCACAATAACATCCGGCCTTGTCAGCGGTGTTCCATCAAATGGTTTGCTTGCACTTTCAGACTTCAGATGCACCGTACGCTTGCTGATGGTCAGCGATCCATCTACAGTCTGTATTGTGAAGTGATCTGTAACATCGATACCATTATTGCCCTTTACTGCATAGGTACCGGAAATATTATTTGTATAGGTTCCCGCATCTGTCTTTACCGGGCTCTCTGTGGTATAACCGCTGACCGTATAAGTTACGCCATCAATCACAAACGTATCAGTCACTACTCCAGAAGAAGTATGCTCTGTTCCGTCATAGGTAAATGTTCCGGAATTTGCCGTTAATGTGATCTCTTTCTTCTGTTCCCAGACCGCATACAGATCATTTGCAAATGTATTGTCATTGTCGATACCGATCTTTGTTCCAACATCATACCGCTTTCCAGAAGCATCTTCCCAGTATGCGAAATAGTATCCAGTCGGAGCTGTGAAGCCGGCTTTTTCCAGCGTAATCGCGGTGTTATTTGCCTTATTGTCAATCGTTGTGATCTTTTCTTTTAGTTCGGACCCTTCCGGATAGTTCGAGTGATATGTGATTGAAGTTAATGGTGAAGTTTCTCCGTAAACAGCGGTAAGTTCAAGATTTCCTGTGATCTTTACCTTGTCTCCCGGATAATACTTATCCGTACCATGGCTCCAGTAAAGGAATGTCATGCCCTTCGGAGGAGTAATTCCTGATGCCGGCTGAATGTCTGCATACGCATTCTCGGCATACTGCTTGATGTCAGTCGGAGCTTTTCCTGTACCTTCGCCAAGGATATATGTAACCCCGTATTTTTCTCCATTGATATAGTACGGATAGAGTGTGATGTCACCGTGTACCTGTGTATTGAAGTTATAAATGGTAAAGTCATCGCCCGACTTTGTTGCCCATCCTGCCCATGTATTTCCCTTAGGAACAGTAACAGTATTGGAACTGCTGCCTTCCAGAATGATATTCCCGTCAGAATCCTTTACGGTCGGCATATCATTTTCATTGATCTTGCTGCCGTAATTGATGGTGAGCTGTATCGGGGTGCCGGTGCCTTCCATCTTCGTATGAACGGTTGCTGTATATGTCGGAGCAGCCCACTTTGCATAGATCATGACATCATTTGCAGGCATGGTGCTGTCGAAATCAAACGGAACCGTGCATTCCTTATCCTTGAACCAGCCCTGGAAGGTATATGCTTCCGGGAGGCCAGCAGGACGAGTTGGAACGTAAGAAGAATAGCTATTGAGAGAAGCCTCATAAAGGAGTTCTCCTTCTTTAACTACATTGTTATAGTTGTAGTAAGCAAGTTTATAAGTGTTTCTGGTATAACGAATGTGGAGATTAGCACTGAAATAGGTTGATCCATTCGGACTCGCGGTTTTCCATTTATCACTCTCCTTCGGCTGATTGCCTGTTACTACAAAACTATCTACCGTGAATCCTGTATATTTATTTGAGAAATAGAATGTTCCTCCCACACTTTTGGTAGTATTTGCCGGCCTATTATAAGAGTAGCTTCCATCCAGATTCTGCTTGTAATGCTTGACTTCTATCCTTCCATCTGATTTATATCCATACAAATTTATTGTTTTATCATTTCCATAGTCATTTAATGTATCAAATATAAACGCGTCTAAAAACGTTAATCGTTTGCTGTGATCCTTGTTGTACCAGTCATTTTCATCAGGCCATGTGTATCCATACAGACCAAGCGTCTGTCCATAAAGGCCGGTGAATGTCTTATCAATAGCCCAACTACTCCACACATATTGCCTTTTGTAAAAATTAATCGTAAGCAAATTTCGATCATAGTACACGTTCAGGATCGTTGTTCCATCCCCGTTAATTGTTACCTGGGTAGACTTTGAATCATTATAAGTGAAACCTGTATATGCTTTCTTCTGGTCGTTAATGGTTGGGGATACGGTTGCTCCGGTTTTCCCGGTCCGTGTATCTGATTCTGCATAATCATAGGTCTTCTCACTGTCTTTAGCATTCTTGCTGTCATTGACAGACTGCTTCCAGAATATGACAGTGTATTCAGTATTGTTATCTGCTTCCCACACCGCATACAGAGTGGTATCTTTTGAAATCGTGCTGCCGAATGCATATTCAGCAGAACCATCTTCAGAAACAGACCAATATTTAAAGGTATAGCCAGGTCTCGTCGGTGCTTCCGGTTCTACTGTATACTTTCCTGCCGCAACAAATACAGGCTTCACATAGCTTGCTCCTTCGCCGCTGGAGAAATACAGATAATGGCCTTCTTCGACCTTCGGATACAGTGTCACGTTATGATCAGAAAGCGTAACAGACTCGACTTTATTGGTCAGTTTAGCTTCTGTGTACCAGCCGGTAACGGAGTGTGTGGAATCCAGCGGGATCACAACATCTTCAACGCTGATGTCATCTCCGCTGGCACCTTCCTTCGTAGTGCTGACTCTGCCCTGATTGTCCAAGAAGAAGACATAATATGCCTCCTGGAAAACCGGATAAAGATGGACCTCTCCCGTTGTGCTTACAGATGCTGTCAATGTGCCGAAATTGCCTGGATCTCCTTCCTGAATGGAAGAAACGCCCTGCGTATAGGACCAGCCGAGGAATTTGCTTCCGGCCTTTTCCGGTGTGGTCGGCGCATAAACCGTTTCGCCATTCTTCACCTTCTGCGTTGAAATCTCTTTTCCATCTGCACCATAGAAGATATAGGTTGCGACTGCGGGGGTCTGTGCTATTCCTTCACCTGTGATGACATAAATGGAAAACTCGCCAGACTCGAAAACAGCTCCTTCTGCGGTTGCGTTTTCAGTTACCTTCTGTACATTTCCGTCGTCCGATTGATGAACGACTGAAAATTTGTCTCCGTCAAGGCTGCTTGCCGTGTCAACGGTCATGCTTACCTGTACGTTTCTTCCGTCCTTCGGTTCAATTTCATTTCCCGATGCATCCCGGAAGGAGATGTCAACGCCGATGGCGTCTACAACCTCCGCCTCTGCATCCGATGCTGCATTTGCGATTGCCTTGGCCGTCTGTGCCGATACCGCTGTGGTCACCATTGTTGTGCCTTCGGGGAAAATCCCCTCCGCTGCTGTAACGTTCACGGTGATGTTGTTGGCATGACCTGTGAAGGTCTGCGCCGGCCAGGACACTTCGGTTTCTTCAGAATCCTGTTTCTGTTCTGTCTTCTGCTCTTCGTCCGCCGCGGGGGCTTCCGTGTTCACCGTACCCTGCGTTCCGTCGGTGCTTACCTCTGTCTGCCCCTCAGCTGCCTGAGATTCGGACGGTGTCTCTGCAAGATTCGCAGATTCCGGCACTGCCGGATCCGACTGTTCTATTCCGGCGCCGGTCTGTCCTGTTCCGGCATCGGTCTGCTCCGCTGCGGGAGCTGCCGCTTCCTCCGGAGCCGCACCCGACTCCGCAGTTTGCGTATCCTCTGCGGTCATTGTCTCCTGGTTCTGCGTGACCGATACAATATCTGTCTCCGTATCTGCCGCCGCAGCCTGAATCTGCTCTGCAGCCGCGCCGCCCGTCAGGGCGCTCTCCGCCTGCTGCGTCTCCTCTGTAAGGTTTACATCTGTAGAATCTGCCGATGTGCTCAGCGGCGTCATCATGCCGGCGGACGCAATCATGCAAAGCACCAGCATGAGACTTAGAAATCTCTGTCTTCTCCTTTTCTTCATAGTAGCTCCCTCCATTTAGTTGTTTTATAAACCTGCACGCTAAAACAGAAACCGGTTATCCTTTCAAAGCCAGCAGTGTATATAGATCAATGATTTACCTCAAGCCCCACCCTTTTACCTGTTGCTGAAAATGCATAAAATTCTGCACATTCTGGCTATGCAGATCTGCTATACTCATGTGTCCGGCTTTTCAGATGCTGCTTTCTTCCATCTGACATCTGCCGATTTTGCTCATTACAAGTATAATGAGCATCTCCTAATAAACCATCTTCATCCCCTCCAGTTTTCTAATATTTTATTAATTAAGCTGATATATTTTGTCTATTTATTGCAAATACATATTTACACTGATATTATTATATTAAATCTGTTTTTCAAAAACAACAAAACGGAGTGAATGACCAAAAACTGGGTGTGAATTTCTATCAAATTTGTTTTCTTCCGCACGCTGTAAATTTATCGCTTCAGAGTGATAAATTGCAAAGTCCCTGTTTCTTTTACTGCTCATCTTATGGCATCACTGTGAAAAACGCCCTGAAGCAGGTTATTTTTTTATAATGACAAGTGATTTTGCATGATTTTATTCAAAATCAGGTAAAGCCTCACTATAATTTCGAATAACAGCAGGCGCATCCAATAACCTTTTCAGTTATTCAGCCTTCATTGCCGCCAAAGTTGAATGACCGGTATATCGATATCGTATTGTCAGGTTCTTAGTAATGGGGGAAATTGCTATGAAGAAACGATATACAGATGAAGCGTTGCGATTGACTATAGCCTTCATGGAAGAGTTTTACAAAAAGAATCCGGAACCGGTTTTCGCCGTATGTGATCCGGAGATGAGCTGGATCGGTGCTCAGGAGGGTCAGATTATCCTCGGCTTTGAGAATTTTAAGGCAGAGATTGAACGTATCGTGAAAGAGATGATACCATACGTACTGATGAACCAGACCTATTATCTGGCGCAGAATACCGGCCCTGTCTGCACGATCATCGGAAAATACGTGCTCGTGACGAATAAGGGATCCAGCTTTATCCGTCTGGCTGAACAGCGTCTTGTCGCGGTATGGAGACAGGACGGCGAAAGGCTCTGGCTGATGCACCTGTCCAACACCAATCCCATCAGCGAATGGAAGGTGACGGAAAGCGAGCATTTTCCTGTAAAGCTGAATTCTTATCTCATGAAATACGTGGACCGGGAGATACAAAGGAAGAAAGGAAGCGAGAGACTGGCCATTACAGCTTGTGATCGAACGATTCATTACATAGATCAGGATGAGATCGTGTATCTCAGCTCCGATAACAAATACACCGAGATATTCCTTGAATCCATTATGATCCGCACCCGCACCATGCTGAAAGAATTCACGGAAAAGCTTGGCGAACAGTTCCTGAAGATCAGCCGGATCAATATCGTGAACATGGCCATGGTCGCCCGCATTCAGGATCAGTCGGTGATTCTGATCGACGGGAGGGAGCTCCCGATACCGTTCAAAAAAGTGGCCGAGGTAAAAGAACGCATCAACCAGTACTTCCAGAATCAGTAAATCTGTTAAATTCTGTAGTCCTGGTCTTCAATACCCTCTAATCAAATCTTAATTATCTAATCATAGATAACTGTGAAAACCAGAAGAACCGGCGATGCCATGTGCACCTCTCAGCACATAAACATCGCCGGCTCTTTGCATATCATAACCGACAGCTTTGTTTACCCAAAGCCCTGTTTATCAAAAGCCCTGTTCATCGGAAGCCTTAATGATTGAGCCTCCCTCACCGGAGAATATCCACAACCTCACCGATATACATGTCGTGATCCGCCTGCCCCTCATAGTACTGCTTCACGATATCCGCCGGGATATTTGCAGAATCCAGCGTCTGACGGAATAATTTCCGGCAGACCAGCGTCACTTCCGCCTCGTGGAACGTCACTGTCTCCCCTGCCTTCTCAGGAGTAAGCCCGGAGTCCTTCATCTTGTCCATTTCTCTTCCTGATTTCGATCCTAGAACACCCAGAATCTTTCTGCAGGACTCCGGATAAAAGCTGACCGTAAAGTATTCACCGTTGTCCATAAACTCATGGGTGTAACGGGACTGTCTGACATAGACCGTCGCCACCGGCTTTCCCCAGAGCGTTCCGAGACCACCCCAGCTGACGGTCATGGTGTTGAACTTCTCCATCGATCCTGCCGTCAGCAGCGCCCACTTCTTGTCAAACTGTTCAAAAATATCCATTGTAAAACTCACCTTGTGATCCATAACTGTCTTCCTTTCTCTGTCTTCAATCTCTTTTTTCGTTCTCTGCGAATCCGGACGCTCCCGCTGTCATGAACCGCCATAGAGCCTCCCTTCACTGTCTCCGGCAAAAACGAAATACACATCCGAAATAAATAGCCCGTTGCTACAGTAGAATTCAGCATCTCCGTGGTTCTGTGAGGCGATATTGGCAATGCTGGTCAGTCCGATACCCACCTCTGCTCTCTTGCTGGAGACAAAAAATCTCCCCCACTTTCTGGGTTTTTCGCCCACGCTGTTTTCCATATGAATAACCAGGTTTCCCATATGAACCAAAGCAGAAAGCGCAATCGTCTTCCCGCCCTCAGGATTATCTCCTGTTATCCTTCCGACAGCCTCCGCGGCATTCTCCAGCAGGTTTCCGAAAATCACACACAGATTCTGTTCCATGCTGTGGGAGATGTCTTTGGGAAGCGCAATATTGATCTTCACCTTCGCGCCGGCATTCTCTGCCATCTGCACATAATAGGTAATAACCGCATTGATGGCGATGTTCTCCGTGTATCGGATATCCTTGTGGCAGGGAATGGCACGGCCCAGTTCCTCCAGGTAGCTCTTCAATTCATCCAGCCTTCCCTCCTTGAGATACTCCTGAAGAACTGTCAGCTGATGGCGGTAATCATGCCGCTGCCTCCGCAGTTCTCTCTCATGTTCCAGCAGGCTGTCCTGGTACTTTTTCTGCTCATCGACCTCTCTGTTCATCAGATACAGCTGATACTCCTGCTCCCTTTCCCGGCGGGAAACCTGAATGGACCTCCGGATCTGAACGCCGCCGATCATACACATAAAGATGCAGAAAATCAGGGACCCAATGAGGAAATAGCGGGATGTGGCATACGCAATGCAGTTCGCGTAGTACACCAGCTCCATGATGCATGACACACACATAATCAGCATAGGCATCATCCACAGCATCCCCGCCTTGTTTCTGCGCCACACTGCCTCATAGATAACCATTGCCGTATAGAAAAATACACTCACCGGAAGAAACACCTGGAAAAACCGCACACTCTGAAGGAACATCAGAGTACCTGTCATCTGCAGAACCAGGGCGGTCAGTATGGCAATCATGTGAATCACTCTCAAAATAAAACCGGGCTTTTTATGGCGGAATTTCACACTCTCCTCCACCAGATACTCCAGCGGCAGAAGCATACAGAAGAAGCTGAGGTAGTTGAGCAGATACCAGAGATTCGGAACATTCAAGAAGAAGTGCGACATGTCAGATCCGGAACATCCCCACAGCCCGGTCAGTGCCATGAACCCACCGAGCCAGAGTAGAATCATGCCGCTCCGGTCGAGCTGCACAACCATGAAGGAGACGATGGTCAGAAGGATTCCGAATAAAAGCATGACAAAGCTTCCCGCCATTTCGACGCCCATGCGCATCATCATATCCCGGAAAAGACCGGACTGGTTTGCCACGCGCAGAGCAGAGATCGAAAGCGAATTCCTCGACGCAGGGGATGTGTAGTGCAGAGTAACCCGCACATTGCCCAGCGTCTGCAGCGGAACGAAATGAACAATCGTTCCCGGATCCTTCATAAAGGATGGCCGATCCTCCCTCTCGCCGCAGGAAAAAACCTGCTTGCCGTTAATCTCCACGGTCATCGGAGCAAAGGCCGTCCGCACCTCCATGTAGCTGTCTGCCCGTTGATTTCGAAAGGTAAAACTGACCTCTACCTCCGTGCCGGGAGCAAGGTCAGACAGATTCGTCGGCAGCGTCATCTGTTGTGTGGAACCATTCACGGTAACTTCTGCTGTATCCAGCTTCTGAACAGCAATTCCGCCACCGCTTAAATCATCCACCTTGAGATACGGACTCAGCTGAACAAGAAGAAATAAGACACACAGGACACAGACTCCCATCCAGATGAAGCAGATCCATATCCTGTTTTTATTCAGAAATTCTACAATTTTATGCACGTTCCATTACTCCTACCCGGTCGGGGCGATTCCACACAGATAATCTGACTGCTACCATTTTAGCATATCGCCCGACGATTGCAAACGAGGAGGAAAAGCCGGGCACACCGGCACATTTCTCAGCACTTGCACATTTCCCGACAGAATAATATACTACAAAGAAACTGCCTGAGCGCCAGGAGCCGGAAGCATTTTGCCCGGTTCCGGAGAGGATAGCCAATGATTCAGTTAACCGATTACCTGTACTCCGGAGATACCGTTCTTCATATCATCCGCAGTTACTCAAGAGATCTCATGGAGAACGCTTCGAAAACCCATAATCTTCTGGACCGCTCGCACGCGAATTTTCTGCTGCAGATGGAGGAGCTGCTGGAGCACAACAACTTCCTCACCTCACAGTCGCAGAGAATCCGTGAATTCTATCAGTATATGGCGGAGCACTACGGCAATTACTCCTTTACATTCCGCGGACGGATCAAATCACTCATCCGCACCGAGGAAAAATTCAACGGCTACATCGTGAGCCACATCTACAATTATCACTCCGAACACGGAACATATCCGCCCGTTTCCGAGCTTCGCGATGAAATCAATCGATTCAAAGACCTGATTGCCTATCGCATCGTCCTCTCTCTTCCCGCCTGCCATCTGAAGCCCGGCACGGACCGGGCGGCTCTTGAGGAAAAAACACTGTATGAAATTGCGAATCTTCTGCCGGATTTTCTCGAGGAGCGGGGCTTTACCGCACAGCTTTCCCACACAGACCAGCCGGTTTCCTCACCTCTTCTGAATGAAAACGTACGTCCATACTACAAGGACTACATTGCCAATCCCAAGGAGGGTGGCTACCGCTCTCTTCATCTGACCCTCTTCGACAACCTGGCGCGAAGCTATACAGAAATTCAGCTCCGCACGAAGGACATGGACGATCTTGCCGAAATCGGGCAGGCAAATCACGGTCTTTATGAAAAAAGGCAGGAACAGGAACGCAGCCGCCGGAGAGAAATCCCCGTGGGCGAATGCCCCTGCTTCGACGAGGCATATGAACGTATCCTGAACCTGCAAAATCTCGATCTTTCAAAAATCAATGTAAATATGTTCGCCGCGATTGACAACTATCGCATCAATGACGGGTGCGGTCTGTATCACGGGCGGCTGATCCTGCCCTACGAGCATCTCTCCCGGTTCCAGAACGATGAAATCGGCTGACGCCGAGCGTCTCACAGCCTCCATGATCCGTTATCTGGCTGACGCCGGGCGTCTCACAGCCTCCATGATCCGTTATCTGGCTGACGCCGGGCGTCTCACAGCCTCCATCTTCTGTCTTTACCGGTTTGTTCGTAGTAATGGCGCTTCACATCGCCCATCTCACGCTCTGCCGTTGTGGTAAGTTTGTTCATGTCGATCTCTTCTTTTCGCATGCTCGAGACTCCGACAGATACCGAGAATCCTTCTCTTTCCACCAGGGCATTCATCTCCGCGACCTTTTTCCGGATCTCCGCCGGATCTTCTTCATCTATAACAAAGGCAACAAATTCATCGCCGCCGATCCGGTACGTATCTTCCGTACCAAACTGCTCCCGCAATGCCTCAGCGACACTCTTCAGCATCCGGTCGCCGGCCTCGTATCCCAGCTCCACATCCACCTCATGCAGACCGTTCACATCCACGAACACACAGGACAGATTATTCTCACAGCGGTCCGCATAGGATTTCAGCCTCCTCTCATACAGATTCCGGCTGTTCAGGCCCGTCATCAGATCCGTTTCACTGAGGTACTTCCACTTCTTCTCATAATACAGCCTCTGAATCTTGATTTTGGACACATAGGTGCTGATCGCGATGCTCAGCGCGGCAAAGAAACAGGCATGAATGATATCCTGTGCCAGAATACTTCTTGAATCGTGAAATACCGCAAAAAAGATGAATACCGCCGTACATCCCACAATATAAGAACCGATACGAACAGGATAATCCGTGAAAAAAAGCGGCAGTACCAGAATAAACGCGATATATTTCACCGCCATCATATCCGGATTCATCAATGTGCTGAGCACTATGCTGTAGCCCATCAGGATGCTGATGAAGCCGTACATCTTCAGCGTCGTATTCCTTCCGGCCTTCTTCCCGGCAAAGCGGACTCCAAAGAAAACCAGAAAGATACAGATCATCAGCGAAAAATAAATCCAGAAATAGAACATACGGCTTCGGTAGACGAAGTATACCGCAACAATCGCCGGCACCGAAAGTACACTCAGCACACCGGACAGAAACACCAGATTCTCGTAGTTTTCCTTCTGAATACGTTTTACAAGCGCCGCATGTTCCTCTTCTGAAAAATCGACTCCGAAAAAAGAGTTTGCCTTTGTAAAAAGATTCATATTTGCTCTAACTACTCCCTGTTCTCCGTGTTTTCACATTCTGAGACATTATAAGACAGATTCATGAGAAGCGTCAACGATAATCACCGAAAGGAAAATCTGAAAATGTAAGCAATTTATAACGGATATTCAAATGTGAGTATTTTAGCGACCATTTAGAAAGCAGGCAACGGTATGACCGGTCTCCAGTCCGGTTTCTTTCAACACAGGGGATCTTTCCGCACAAACCGGCATAGCACAGGAACACCTCCTGCAGAACTGGCAGCCGCGGATCTCAAAACCGGTATCCGCCAGACCTAATGTTTCCACATGGATTGCCCCTGTATTCTGGTCACGGACAGAGAAAATAGAATCCAGAAGCTCTCTGGAATAAGGATGGACAGCATCTTTCAGACTTTCTGAACGAAGTTCTTCCACAACCGAGCCCGCATACATAATCTGAATTCTGTCCGAAATACTACGGACCACTGCCAGGTCATGTCCGATAAACAGATAGGTAAGCTTCTGTTCTTTTTTTAAACGTACCAGCAGCTCCAGAATCTGTTTCTGAACAGAAACGTCCAGGGCGCTCGTC
The DNA here is from genome assembly GCF_052117805.1 of Bilifractor sp. LCP21S3_F8. Lineage (NCBI taxonomy): Bacteria > Bacillati > Bacillota > Clostridia > Lachnospirales > Lachnospiraceae > Bilifractor > Bilifractor sp. LCP21S3_F8. Next base: position 75,179 of record NZ_JBQKIK010000010.1, read on the forward strand.
GCTTCATCCAGGATAATCAGGGAAGGATGAATGGAAATAGCCCTTGCGATCACCACCCTCTGCAGCTGACCTCCGCTGAGCTGATGCGGGAACCGGGTCAGCAGTTCCTCCGGCAGTTCAACCATCCGCAACAGTTTCTCAACTTCTTCCTCAGCTTTTCTGCGTGGCATCAGATTAAAATAAACAAGCCCGTCCTCCAGAAAAGTTCCGATCTGCATTCGAGGGCTGAATACCGTATACGGATCCTGAAAAACCATTTGAATTTGCCGGTATATCTCTCTTTTCCTATCCTTTCTGTCCGTATATTCCGACCCGTTCAGACGGATTTCTCCGCTGTCTGCCGGTGTCAGAAGAGTGATCAGCCTTGCCAGGGTACTCTTTCCGCACCCGCTTTCTCCGACAATTCCAAGACATTCCCCGCGGTTTATATGAAAACTTACGTCACGAACGGCGGGAATCATTCCTTTCTCACGACTTCCGGATTCAAAGCTTTTGGACAGATGACTTACTTCCAGCAGCACATCACTCATTTTTTCCTGCCATCCTTTCATCATCAATTTCAATCACAGAATCAAGAAGTGTGCGAGTATAATCTGTCTGGGGACAGGAAATAATATCCCTTGTATTCCCCCACTCCACAAGCTTCCCGTTTTGCATAATACCAAGCTTGTCTGACATACACGCCGCGACTCCGATATTATGTGTCACAAGAATGATGGAAGTTCCATATTTTCTGCGCAGTTCCATCATTTCATATACTACCTGAGCCTGCATCGTAACATCCAGCGCGCTGGTGGGCTCATCGGCCAGCAGAAGCTTTGGTTTCAGGCTCATGGCCATGGCAATGCCGACTCTCTGACGCATACCTCCGGATAATTCAAAGGGATACGCATGCAGAATTCTTTCTGTATCTTTCAGATGAACACGGCTCAGCATCTCTTTTTCCTTCTCTAAGCAGTTTTTTCTGCCTCTGTACCCGTGGGCTGTCAGATATTCCTTATACTGGGCTCCAATCCGCGATATGGGATTCATATAACGTCCGGTATCCTGAAAAATCATGGCGACCTCTTCTCCACGCAGTTTTTTTAATTCGCTGCGTTTCCGTTCCAGGTTGCTGCGTCCAAACAGAAAACATTCCCCTTTCGTCACGGCTCCATCCGGAATCAGGCCCAGAATCACATGAAGGAGAGTTGATTTTCCGCTTCCACTCTCTCCGACAATCCCGATTATTTCTCCGGAACGTACAGAAAATGTAATGTCGTCAAGAATATTCACGATGCCGTCATAAGTAAGGGAAATATGATTCAGCTCCAGAATTTCCATAAGTTCCTCCCAAGCGTAACGCTGTGTCAGACGCTCTCCGAAAACGAGATAAAACACGCTGCGCGAGTTTTATCTCGCTATCGCGACGCTCGCCGCACACGAATACTTCGCATTCGGCTGCGGCTCACTGTTCGCGTAAAAAGAATCTCCCTGCACGATGTGATGCATGCAGGGAGAACACGCTTCCCTTCGGAATGATTCTTCCGTCAATAAATCGTCAGTCTATTGACATTTTATTATCGATAAAGTAATAATCGATCGGATAAGGTGTTATATTATGTACCTTGCTGTTTGCTACAACGTAATTTTTTTCTCCGACCAGCCAGATGCTCGCGGTATCCTGAAGAAGAATTTTTTCCGCGTCAATCGTCAGTTTCTTCCTGCCATCGGTATCAAATGTACTGGAAAGTTCGGAAATAATGTTGTCAAGATCTTTGTTGCTGTAATTCATGGAATTATCCGGCCCGTCGGTTTTGTAAAGCTGATCCAGGAACCACTGCGGGTCTCCGGTGGAAAGACACTGCCAGTTTGTACACAGGATATCATAATCCTTATTTTTCTCAGATTCTGTAATATCATCCTCAAGATTCAGCTGTATATCTATACCCGCTTCCTTTGCCATTGACTGTACCGCCTCCAGCATCGTTGTATAATCTCCCATAGAATAAGTGATCTTCAGAGACAAATTTTTGCCGTCTTTATCAACGATGCCGTCTCCGTCACTGTCCTTGTATCCGGCCTTCTCCAGCAGACTCTTCGCCTCATCCGGCTTATAGGTCTGTCTGTCCAGATCGTCATATCCATAGGGCGCGGATGCCGGGTACGGAGCGCCTGCCGTAGTAACTCCCGACCCCAGAATGCTGACAAGTGAATCATAATCTATGCAGTCCGCAAGGGCTTTCCTCACATTAGTATCCTTCAGTGCTTCATTTGCCTGGTTCAGAAGCAACAGACGGATTCGTGCGCCAGTCGTATTAAGAGCCTGGTATGTACTGTCATTCGCGAAGGTATCAATATCGGTAGAAGCCACTCTCTGCACAATATCCTGCTCGCCCGACTGCAGAGCCAGTCCCCTTGTGCTGTCATCTTCAATGCAGGTTATCGTAATAGAATCGATATCGGATGCTCCGTTCCAGTACCCATCGTATTTCACTTCGTCAATTTTTTCATTCACTGTAAAATCCTTCACCATGAACGGACCGGTTCCGATCGGCTTATTTGCGTAATCCTGATCATCTCCAACCTTAATAATGGAGTAGAGTGGTTCCGATAAATTTGCCAGGAAAGCGCCAAACGGTTCCGTGGTCTTGATGGTCAGATTCTGTCCGTCTGCCTCAATGGTATCTATTTTTGCTGCGGTTACCGCTCTCTCCTGCACCTGCATCGCCCTCTCCAGAGAAGCCTTGCAGGCAGCTGCATCCACCGGCGTTCCATCCTGGAAGGTCACACCGTCACGGATATGGAAAACCCATGTCTTATCATCTGTCTGTTTCCAACTGTCCGCAAGAAGGGGCTGAAGCTCATAATTTTTATCGACAGTTACCAGCGTTTCGGTAATTCCGGCACGGCAGGTTGTCCACCCGTCATATTCTGTCGCGGGATCCAGACTGGTTCCAAACCAGTAAAGAGCTGCGTTCAGGTGTTTCTCTCCTGCTGTGGATGCATTGTCACCGGCTCCGGAAGTAACTGTGGTTCCGGTTTCCTTCGATGTGGACGAAGCCGCTACAGATGCAGCGTTCTGTGAAGCGGATGAACCCTGAGAAGTTCCGGCTGCAGAGGAGCCGCATCCGGCAAAAAGTGTACATGCCATAACAGCCGCACAGGTAAATGCAATCAATTTGTTTCGAGCCATTTTTTAAATCTCCTGCCTTTCTTTTTTTGTTTTTCAAAACGAGGATCTAATATATCTCTAAGGCTGTCGCCTAAAAGATTGAACACAATGACATGGATGACAATCACCATGCCGGGCCAGAAAATCAGCCATGGGGCAGACTGTATAAACTTCCTTCCTTCACTGAGCATAAAGCCCCATTCCGGAACAGGTGGCTGGGAAGACAGTCCCAATAAGGACAGCCCACTTAGGGTAAGCAGATTAGAGCCGATATCCTGTGTAATATTGACCAGAAGGTACGGAACTACGTTTGGCAGAATGAGATGAAAAATCATATCTTTTTTCTTCAATCCACCCAGCCTGCCTTCCTCTACATAATGGTTTTCCTTTTCAGAAAGCACCAAGGCTCTGGAAACCCGGAAATTTTCAGTCCAACCAACCAGCGCCATGGCTAGCACAGTGTGCCACAGGCCAGGACCAAGAACCGTAACCAGTGCAATGACAAAAACCATGGAAGGAACCGCCATCACAATATCCGTTGCTCTGGACAGGATGTTATCCAGCCATCCTCCCGCAAAGCCTGCTGTGACCCCAAGCAGGATGCCAAGAACTGAAACAATTGCCACAACCAGAAAGACAATTAACAGAGAAGTCCTTCCTCCCCAGATAAGTCTGGACAGAATGCAGCGTCCAAGCTGATCTGTTCCCAGCGGAAACTCCCTGCTGTGAGAAATCATGGAAGCAGCATAATCATTGGCAATCGGATCATGCGGCGCAATCCATGGAGCAAAAATCGGTATCAAAATCAACAAAACAGCAAGAAGGAAGAGGATGACGAACTGCGGACTGCTGAGTGCTCTTTTTATATAATATTTCATCCTTTCCTTCCTCCCAGCCGGATCCTTGGGTCCAAAAACTGATACGACAGATCCACGACCAGGTTGACCGTTACATAGATGATTGCCATCCAGAGAACATAACCCTGGATAATCGGATAGTCTTTCACAGATATCGCATCCACAGCCATCTTTCCAATTCCCTTCCATTCAAAGATCGTTTCCACAATCGTTGCTCCCCCAAGAAGAGATCCGATTGACATGCCAAACATCGTAATCACAGAAAGCAGCGAGTTCGGCAGGATCTGGTGCCAGATAACATGCCATTTGGAAAGTCCCCTTGCCAACCCTCCATTCAGATAATCCTTGTTCAATTCTTCCAATGCACTGCCACGCAGTCTTCTCACATAGAGAGAAACCATCCAGAAAGAGAGTGTCGCTGTCGGAAGAATCAGATGTTTCAGATCTCCCGATCCCAATATCGGAAGAGCTTTCAGCTTTACTCCGAAAAAATACATCAGCAGTGTACCGACCCAAAAGCTGGGCATACTCACCCCCAGAAAGGAGATGAAGCGCAGAAGATAGTCAATCCATTTATTCTGAAAGACGGCGCACAGGATCCCCAGAGGCACTGCGATCAGTATCGTCAGTATAACCGTAGAGACCGTCAGAATAACCGTATTCGGAAGACGGCTGGTCAGTTCACTCCAGACAGATGTTTTGTAGTAATATGATGTTCCGAGATCACCATGCACAGCACGATTCAGCCATCGCCCATACTGAATCGGAAACGGATCATTCAGGCCCATCTCTTCTTTGGTTTCCTCGACCATTTGTTTGTCCGGCTTTGCTCCAAGTCTGTCATAATAAAGAGTCACCGGATCAGAAGGTGAAAGATACGTAAGACCAAAGGTAAACAGAGAGAGAAAGAACATTATCGGAATGACAAAAAGAATTCTTCCAATCAGGTATTTTTTCATGACACCCCTCTTTTCAGGCAAAAGAAAAAGACCGTTTCCGTGAAACGATCTCTGACATTTAAACACGCAAAAGATTCTGCCTCCAGGAGCAGAAATAATTTGCCGTCATTAAGTCATACATCGTGACCACACTGACATTTTTTACAAGCAGGTCTCCTGACTTATGGCTTCCTGCGGCACGCTTCCTTCCCATCCATAAAGACAGTGGATAACCAGCGGACGCATCCAATTACAGTTGCGAGACAGTACAGGTCTTTCACCTGTTTCCCTATTATCAGAAATCCCGATCTAACGATATGGCATTTCTGCACTTGTAAAAGATATTTAATTAAACTTGTTTTACTATAGTAACACCATTTTATATTTTTGCAAGAGAAATTATTAAATCCGGATTTAAATGTGCTTCTTCCGGATTTCTGCTTCTTTCAGATGGCTGGCGCCGTTTCATCATATCCGCCTGGAGCACCGGAATCATGCAGTACATGAAGGAGCGCGGCGGATTCTCACTTTCCGAATCAACTACCGGGCGTACCTGGCCTGGCAGGTCGAGGACAGCATATATGTCGATGACCGAAACGAACGTTTTTCCGCGATGGTCTCCTCGCTGGATCCTTCCCTGTCTCTCCCGGAACTGATGCAGCGCATCGCGGACTCTTATGCCTCAATGGACCTCGACGGTGCCTACATCGTTCTCGACGATCGGATCGGAAGCGGGGAATTAGAGGAAGGCTGTTTTACCACGGAACACCTGAATCTCATCGAAGCCAGAGAAAGTGCCCCGGAAGACCAAAACGAACCAGTGCAGTTGCGGTCGGACTGTGCGGACAGAGAACGTGTCCTGGAAGTGCAGAACGAACCGGGCATGCGGCCCATCCGGTTCAAAAATATAGCTGCTCTGAACAAGCACCTTGACGCGATCCGGGAAGGATCCTATACCCTTGTATTGCCGCTTCATATCCGAAGCCTCTGCGCAGGTTTCGTCATTCTCCGCAATCCTCGTTTTATCATAAAAGAATGGCGTTTTTATGAATTTCAGGATATCGTGCTCCATGCACTCACCGAATGGGATACAAACCGAAAGCTGGTGAACTCCCTCTCCACCCTCCGCGAGATTTATTACCGTGATCTGCTGACCGGTCTGTACTCCAAGAACGCCTTTGAACCGCGCTTTCTTCCATGGCTCTCAGGCGAGCTTGACAAAGGCAGGTTCATTGCAATATTCTTCCTGGATATTGACGGCTTCAAAGAAATCAACGACACCAGGGGACACGCCTACGGTGATCACATTCTTCAGGTGACCGCATCCGCTATTCTGCGCGCCGTCCCGCCGGACAATTTCACGTACCGATACGGCGGCGACGAATTTGTGGCGATCATCTCCTGTCAGAACGAGGAAACCATCGCACAAAGCCGCAGGCGTATTCTTGAGTTTCTGGCGCAGGATCAGATTTCTGCCAGCATCGGCACCAGCTACCCGGTCCTGGACTGCCCGCCAGACCAGCTTTATTCACGCATCGAAGAATATATTCACGATGCCGACGAGGACATGTACCGCTGCAAAAAGATTCATCACGCGGCACGGTAAACGCCTCCCCTGACAGATCATCCTTTGACAACCGATCGACAGCATTTTCACCGTTTAATCTTCATGGTTTTCACCATGACCGGGTATGCTCTTTCCTTCCCGAAGACAAATCCGAGCCGTTGGGGACTTAATGTTTCCGTCTCGATATATTATACCAGATTGAATCATTGGATTGATGATCTCTTTAAGAAAGCGAGTTCTTTGCGAAAAGCCGACGTGAGCCTGAAGTTCTTTGACCGGCTTGGGGCCCTCCTCTCTTAATAATCGAATAACTTTTTCTGTATCGGGCATCTGTTCTTCAACCCACGCCTGCACCATAGGTTCATAAAGTCTGTCAAACAAACGTAGATCCAGAAACCCAGGATAGATGGAAACAACAGGCTGAAGACGATCCTCACTGTCACGATAACTATCTATCATCGTCTGAAAGCCGGTTCCGCCACGCTCCATTAAATTAGCCACATCCAAGCATGCCGCAATAATCGAATTTCTTCGGATCGACGGGATCGTCCCTGCCGGATAGGCCTCGTAGCTTTTCGGAAGCAGCCATGAACCTGGAGACACAATATCAAGCCTGTCACTGTAAATATCCACATCAATCTGTGTTCCTGCTATAGAATAATCTCTGTGCGCAATCGCATTGACCATTGCTTCTCTGACAGCTTCTTTTGGGTACGACCGGATCTCCTCTCTTCCCCCGTTTTCCGTCTTTCTCCAACCTGTTTTTGTATTTCTTTCAATGAAGTTTAACGCACTTCTGAGCACGTGTGATAGAGAACCTTTGAACCTGTCGCTGTCAAGAACAGTGCCGGTTTTCGTCTTTCCACGCCACAGACGGCAACTCACCAGAGTATCATCCCCGATATAATCATCCTTAAACATCAGGAAACCAGATTTTGCAAATCCATTCTTTGTGACGATCTCCTCATTCTGCAGTTCCTTTAAGGTCGGAGCAGACTTGTCTTGACGAAATTCTCTGCACAAGTCAATATACTCAGTCCATCCCTCTTCCTCATACAGAACATCACTACTTTCGTTATCAACACCATGTTTTCGTTTTGACAAAGATATAATGTCTTCCGGTGTAGCTGGTGTGGAGTTGCCGTCCCCCTTAATATAAACCGTCTCATTGAAATCGCCTTCACGGTAACGCACGATGGAATCCGATGGTGCAACGTGAACGGCAAGAACAAATTTCTCTGCTGCCTCATCAATGCTCCGCATCATGTAACTGATTCTGACATGCGGAAAAATATGTCGGTCATTGACTGTTGCAATCAGATTTTTCGTCCGGTCAATGTCGCCCAGATCTATTCCAAATGCCTCCCCATCGTTTGAAACGCCAACAAATAGAATACCTCCATCCCCATTGGCATATCCAACTAGTGATTTCGCCCATTTCACCGGATTGTCCGGATTTAACACCGCCTTATATTCATACTTCCTGTCTTCTGCAATAACATCTGAGTATAATTCCGTGATTCTCATGAGACAATCCTCCGCATTTTTTCTTTCATTACCATATCAAACATTGTTTAACATTGCAAGAACATTGTTATTAACATTGTTCGACATTGTCTCGATTAGGAATGTTGAATCTCAAACCTCAAATCCTATGAGCTGATATGACTCTATTTTTCCGCATAAAAGCTGGGCTTAAAGCCTCTGGAAAAGTCTTTTCAAACATTGTTACAGACATTATTCAAACATTGTTACAAATAATTAAGCGAGAAAGCCCACGGTTTCAACCGTGGGATGATAGCGTCAAAGAGCAAATTGTTTTGATTGAATATGTGTACAAAATATTGTATCATATACACATGAAGAATGAATATAAACACACCAAAACAACTGTATCCTTGATTCACTATCACTTGGTGTTTTGTCCAAGATACCGTCGAAAGATCTTTAATATTCCAGGCATAGAAGAACGTTTCAAGGCATTAACTTCTGCGGAATGTCAAAAACATCATATCGATATTCTTGCAATGGAATGTCACGTTGACCACGTTCATATGTTTGTTAGCGTATATCCCCAGCAGAGCATTCCTGATGTGGTAAAACAGATCAAAGGAGCGACTTCCCATCAACTGAGGGAGGAATTTCCCCAGTTAGCAAAAATGCCGTCCTTATGGACACGTTCTTATTTTGTAAGCACAGCCGGAAATGTAAGTTCTGAAACTATAGAATGGTACATCCACACACAAAAGACGAGGGATTAGATGCACACCGTAAGATTACTGTTAGCCACAACCAGATACGACGAAACGGTCATAGAAAAGCGTTTTCATGCCATTAGCCATATCCATAACGTAATCGTCAAGCATGCCAAAAAACGTCTGAAAAGACTGTCATATGATGCCGAATATCAATCTCTAAAAGCAGAATATAAGAAGCTCCTGAAAAAGGATACTCTCTCAATAGAGGAAAATACAAGGCGAAAACTGATCTCCAGGCAAATGGCAGAAATCATTCGGACTCACGGTTTGTCTGAGTATGCTTTTCAGTCATACATCAAAGTCTGCGGAAAACAGTTTCGGAAATGTCTTTCCTCACAGCAGATACAAAAAGAAGCCACCCGTGTCTGGAAGGGCGTCGAAGCAGTCCTCTATGGAAACGGGAAAGAACTTCATTTCAAAAAATACAGAGATTTTCATACGATCTGTGGAAAGACGAATACCAATGGCGCAAAATTTCAAAAAGAGTCTTGTTCCATTCAATGGCTTGGGCTGAATATCAAATGTAAACTTCCAAAAAATCAAGATTATCTTCTGGAAGCCTTGGATTCGGAAATCTCCTATTGCGAAATGGCACGAAAGATGTTTCCAAATGGCTGGCACTATTATGTTGTTTTGTATCTGAAAGGCGATGCCCCGCATAAAATAAAAGCCGTAGGAAGAGATGATGTTGCCGGTATTGATATCGGAACTTCTACCGTAGCCTGTGTATCTTCCCGGTCGGTCACATTACAAGAACTTGCTCCCAAATGCAGGGAATACAATCAGAAGATTGAGCGTTTATTAAGACGCATGGATCGTTCCAAACGGATCTTAAATCCGAATAAATATCGGGCAGACGGCACGATCGAGCCGGCCAATCATGAAAAATGGAAATTTTCCAAAGCCTACCGAAAGAATCAGAATCGGTTGAAATCTTTGTATCGACAAAAAGCAGCTTATGTCAAACAGTCACATGAAGAAACGATCAACAGACTTTTGCACGAATCTGTCTGTTTTATTGTCGAGGATATGTCTTTCACAGGTCTGCAAAGAAAGAAAAAAACGACAGAACGCAGGGATCAGGTATCTGAAATCAAGCAAAAGGATGGTTCTGCAAAGCGGATTCATAAATATAAGCGCAGGAAACGTTTTGGTAAGTCGATAACTGACAGAGCACCGGCAAGTTTTGTCACGATTCTGGAACAAAA